>VFKD01000283.1 GCA_009885735.1 bacterium | reverse complement strand
CTCCGCGCGATCTCAACCGGCGGCGGCATGATCGAGGTTATTGACATCGACGGCACAGCCGTTTCGATCTTCGGCGACTATTTCGAGACTCTCCTTTGGGGCGATGCCCCAGCGATCCAATCTCGTGTTGCTCTGGATGACGTGGATGATCTGAGCATCTCGGGCAATTTGGTGCGAGTGAAGGGGCAGCGCTTCCTTGATGCGGCGATCACGGACGACCTGCGCAGCGAAGGCATCGTTCACTCGGTGAAGCGGCTCTCACCCGTTCTGCCCGTGCTTTCTCGCCGGGGCATCCAGGTTCCTTTCACTCGATGTGCGGAGCTGCTGGAGCACGATGGAGGGCGCGGCATGCCGCTTTGGGAGCATGCGGTGGCGTATGAATCTGCGCGTGGCGGACTGAGTGAAGAGGCGGTCGTGGAGAAGATGCTCGGCATAGTGCGCATCCTGCGAAGGTCAATCGCCCAAGGGCTGCAGGGAACCGAATACGACGATCGCGTTCTTGGCTGGCAATCCGGCGGGTTCCAGAAGATGATGGATGAGGGCCGGCTCCTAAGTGGCGGTGCGCTGAACCGGATAATCCTGTATGTCACCGCGATGATGGAGGTGAAGAGCTCTATGGGCGTCATCGTGGCAATGCCGACCGCCGGAGCCTGCGCGGCCTTGCCGGGAGCGGTGATCGCGATGGCGGAGGAGATGGGCCTGGATGAACTGGCGATGGCCCAAGCGCTTCTGGCGAGCGGGCTGATAGGTGTCTTTATCGCAACTGCTTGGACGTTCGCTGCGGAGGTGGGCGGATGCCAAGCGGAGGGCGGTTCGGCGGCAAGCATGGCCGCTGCAGCGCTCGTGACGCTTGCTGGCGGCTCGCTGAAGCAGTGCGTCGCGGCCTCGTCCATGGCGCTGCAGAGCATGATTGGGTTGATCTGCGATCCCATCGCGAACCGCGTGGAGGCGCCCTGCCTAGGCAAGAACGTGATGGCGGCGAGCAACGCTCTCTGCACGGCGAACATGGCGCTGGCGGGCTACGACCAGGTGATACCGCTGGACGAGGTGATTGAGACCGCCAAGCGTGTCTCTGCACAGATGCCTCGGGAACTGCGATGCACCAGCCTGGGTGGGCTCTCCATCACTCCGACCTCCCTGGCGCTGGAGCTGCGGCTCGCCGAGCGAAAGGGTGCGGGCTGCGGGTCGTGTGGCTGCTCCGTGACCCGGCAGTCGCCCGCCGTTGCGCCTGTGCCGTGATGGGCGGGCAAAGATCAAGGTGAGTGTGGGAGTCTCGCAGGCTTTGCCGCCTGGCGGGTCTCGTCATCCGCTGTGTCGTGGCGACACGCTGTTCATACCTTTCCCAGAACATCCTCCAAGAATGTGCGGTTCGCACGCGCCTTCTCCGTCACCTCGGCTGGCGTGCTGCCTCCGCAGCACTCCACCATGACTGGACCCTTGAAGCCCGCCTTCTTGAGCTGTGCGAACACGCCTGCGAAATCCACCTTGCCCTCGCCGAACTGAAGCATCACGTCTCCGCCCTGCTTAGCGCAGTCCTTCGCGCAGAAGCCGGATACGTGCTTTGCCACTCGCTGAACATCCGTCACAGGGTCCTTGCCCGTGTAGTGGATGATGTTGCCCGCGTCGTACCAGTGCCTGAAGTTCGGGTGGTTCACGCGCTCGATGCAGGTCAAAATCTCGTTCGCCGAGGCAGCGACGCCGCCGTGCGGCTTGAACATGAGCTGAATGGAGGCCTGCTTGGCATATTCCGCGGAGTAGGCCATGAGCTGGTAGAAGTGCTCAAACTGCTCCGGCGGGTCCGGGCCTATCGCCATCAGATACTTCAGCTTGAGCCGTGCCGCGTTGTCTACTTGGCGAGCCGCAAGGGCTGATGCCTCTCGGAGAGGCAGATCGTGCCGGTTGATCATCCGGGCCGCGATGACCTTCAATCCGCGGTCGGAAATGCGCTTCTTGAGTTGATCCAGATAGGCTGGCGTGGCATCGGGGTAGATAAACTGCTCGCCCGTGTGGTCACCCAATATGCCGATCTGCGTGAACCCCGCAGCCTTCATGCCGTCGAGAGCTTCGTCGTACGACCATTTCATCCACGGGCGATTGAAGCAGCCAATGGGCCACATGACTCCTGCAGGCATGGCATTGGCTCCCACGAATGATGCGGCGGACGCTGCGGTCGCGGCGTTCAGGAACTGGCGGCGATTCATGGAGGGAATTATCGCACATTCTCGGCCCACCACGGCAAGCCACAAATGCCGCGATGGAACGCCTGCCGTGGCACGGGTATCACGCCGGTGGCCAACGCCTGCCGTGGCACGGGCTTCCCGCCCGTGAGGGACTCATGCGCGAGACGCGCATGCCACAACTGACCGCACCCAAATAGCCGGCCAATCGTGCTAGACTTCCATGATTCATGGAGGTTACGAACGTGGCGCATCCTGACGACATTGGCAATCGAATTCGGCTCGGAGAAGATACAGGCCTGGAGCTGAAGCGCATCGTGCTGGCAGGTGGACGGGTTTCGTCTCCTAGCCGCAATGAGTTCGCAGACGAACTCGCCGCGTTCGCAAACACCCGATCTGGAACGATTCTGCTCGGTGTCGATGACAGGTCACACGAGATTCTGGGGCTTCCGGTTGAACACCTCGACGCTGTCGAGAGTTGGGTGCGCGAGATCTGCAATGACGCGGTAAAGCCACCCATTGATGCAGTGATTCGAAAACTCGAGTTGCCGAACTCAACGGGCCAACTCGTGCCGATTGTTAGAGTTGATGTATCCCGAAGCCTATTTGTACACAGGAGCCCTGGAGGCTACTTTCGCCGCCTCGGGAGTTCCAAGCGCGAGATGGCGCCAGACCTGCTTGCTCGCCTATTTCAAGAGCGAAGCCAAAGCCGAGTGATTCGCTTCGACGAGTCTCCAGTTCCCAGCACACTGCCTGCAGACCTGGACCCCGAGCTCTCCAGTCGATTCCTAAGGGACGCGACCGAGCCTTCCGAAACGTCACTCCGCAAGCTGCGCATTCTCACGGACGATGAAGATGGTGACGTGCGTCTGACAGTTTGTGGTGTGCTGTTGTGTACTCGCAACCCGCAGCAGTGGCTGCCGCATGCGTACGTCCAGGCGGTTTGCTATGCCGGCGTCCGTTCGGATCTTAAGTATCAGCTCGATGCACGTGACATTGGGGGTTCGCTAGACGCCCAGGTTAGGGAGGCCCTTCACTTTGTGCGGCGCAACATGCGAGTGCATGCGATAAAGGTTCCCGCGCGATTGGAGTATCCCCAGTTTAGCGAGAATGCAGTCTTCGAGGCGCTGGTGAATGCAGTCGCCCACCGAGACTACTCGATGGCCGGAGCGCGGATTCGGCTCCATATGTTCGGAGATCGCATTGAGTTGTACGTTCCTGGCGGCCTCGCCAATACGCTCACTACCGACAGCATGCACCTGCGCCAATACAACCGTAACGAGCTCATTGTATCGCTCCTGGCGCGCTGTCCGGTTGGACCAGACGAGCAGGTCAGGCGGTCGTTTCTAATGGATCGTCGGGGAGACGGTGTGCCGATCATCCTGGACGAGAGCACGCGGCTCTCCGGCAAGGCGCCAGAATACACCGTGATAGACGATAGCGAGCTGAGGCTCGTGATCTGGGCTGCTCCGGAACCGAACGCGCGGCAACAGCCGTGAATCACCCGGTTCCCTACCCCGACCTACTCGTTAAGGCGCGTGTGGTCCACCGTCGCTCTTGCGAAAGCAGGAATCCGTCACTGCAATACTGGGTTCCCGCTAAGGGCATGCGGGAATGACGATCTGATAGTCTGAATCGCTTTCACGAGCTATGTGAACGATGCCGGCTATGAAGGCGAGCAGAAGCGTCTGCGAAAGGAAGCCGACGCAGCGGTGTGGAAGGACTCTCCCCAGGAGGATGCCATGATTTCACGAAGGACTTGCCTTAAGGCCATTGGCGGCGGGCTTGCTGCCGCTGCGGCGGCTCCTAAAGACTTCGCGCTTGCCGCGCAGACTGTATCCAAGAGCGATAGTTCAAAGCTGGCGATGCCGGGCCCATTTCGCGGGCGAGTGGTCGCCGTGGCGAATCCCGCGGTTATTTCGGCGGGCAAGTATCAGGCCGAAGCGGTCGGAGTCATGATGCGCCGAGGAATGACGGACCTCACCGGCGCCGAGGACTGGACCGCCGCCTGGAAGCGATTCTTCGAGCCTGGTGACGTAGTCGGAATCAAGGTGAATCCGGTGGGCCAGCCGCACGTCATCTCGGACGGCACGGTGGTTCGCGAGATCATCACAGGCCTAGAGGCCGCCGGCGTCAAGCGCAAGGACATCGTGGTATACGACCGCTACCGCGCGCAGTTCTTCCAGGCTGGGTTCGACAAGTGGCTTCCCGAGGGCGTGCGCACCTCCTCCGCCACCGAGGATTACGACAACATCCAGCAGGACATCAAGGGGTACGACCCCGAACACTTCATCGACCTCCCGCTCACGCTGCCTGGATTCACCGTGGACAACGAGAAGGCTCGCCGCTCGTATGCAGCCCGGTTCATCACCAAAGAGGTGAATAAGCTCATCAACCTCCCAGTGCTGAAGGACCACCAATCTGCAGGAGTGACTTTAGCGCTGAAGAACCTCTCTCACGGCCTTGTGAACAACGTCTCCCGCAGCCACGGAACTCGCAGCCTCAACGCCTGCAACACGTTCATCCCAGCGGTGGTACAGATGCCGGTTATTCGGAACAAGACGGTCCTGCACATCCTGGATGGAGTGAAGGGCCTCTATCACGGCGGCCCCACCACTCCCCCACAGTTTGTCTGGGAGCACGGCACGCTCTACTTCGCCACGGACCCTGTCGCCATGGATCGCATCGGCTGGGAGGTAATCGATGCGAAGAGGACCTCCGTGGGAATGAAGAAGCTGGTGGAGGACCTGCCGGACATGTTCAGCACGTTCGTTCACCGTCAGCCGGAGCACGTCGAGATAGCCGGTGCGCTGGGCCTCGGCGAGTGGGACCGCGAGAAGATAGACCTGAGGAAGGTGCAGATGTAGCCGGACGATGCATGACGCGGTGACCTCGTCGAGGAACTTGGCTCCTGCGGTTGAAACCGCGGCTGTGGACGTCACGAAGTCCGCCTTCGCGGACTGTATCGTCAATCCACGAAGGTGGATTTTGTGGTCTTTACAGCCGCGACTTTAGTCGCAGGTTCAACAGCGATCGTTTTTCATCACACTTTTGATACAGTTCACTTAGCCAAATCCGCTCTCGCTGAGCGGAGGTTCAGCCGTTTCGAACCGCAGTCGAAGGATGCGTCTATAGTTTGTTGGTCCTTCGACTGCTCGACGCGAAAGGATATGGATATAACAGGATGGTGACTTTGCCTACTCAGCGCACACAATACGAATCCGACGGCTTCCTCCTCGTCCCGTCCCTCCTCCCTGCAGACCTCGTCTCCCGTGCCGTGGCGGGGATGGACGCAGTTCGCCGAGGCGAATACAACACAGGTCGCGCACCGCAACCCTCCCCATGGAGACCAGGCGACGACCCGAACCAACTCTGCAAGATTGAGCAGCCCCAGTTCGCGGACACAGCAATCCGCGACCTGGTCAGCTCGCCCATTCTGGGCGAGATGGCCGCGGCCATCACCGGGGCGAGCATGGTTCAGGCCTGGTGGGTGCAGCTCCTCTATAAGCCTCCCGCCACGCCGGACCTGAACGCAAAAACGAACGTCGGCTGGCACCAGGACCGCGCCTACTGGGGCGCCTGGGAGGAGGGCAGCGAGCTCTTCACCGCCTGGGTGGCGCTCTCGGACGTTAGGGAGGGCTGCGGGCCAATGCGCTTCGTGCGCGGCTCGCACCGGTTCGGGCTGCTTCCGGAGGGCGACTTCTTCGAGCAGGACATAGACAGGCAGCAGTCCGCGATTCGCCTCCCAGACGGAGCGGCTTGGGACGAGGTTCCTGCCATCCTGCCCCCAGGCGGCGTGAGCTTTCACGACCGGTTCACGCTGCATGGCTCTGGTCCCAATACGTCCGGCCGGCCTCGTCGCAGCCTCGCCATTCACCTTCGCACCGAGAGGTCGCGACCGGTTGATGACACGCGTCAGGGCCTCACCGAGTTCATTGATGACACATCTCTGTGCCCTGTGCTGCATCAGCGGTGAACCGGTCATCAAGCTCCGCAGAGGGCGCTGCAAAAATAGACATAAGTATTTTTGCTATCCAGCACCGTTTCGCCGAATCTGGCACAGTTCTTGCGGGGTACATCTAGTAGAAGAGGGACGCGAGTCCCCTCGCGGTTCGCAGCGATGCGAACTGTAAATCTCACCAGTCTCGAAAGGAGCCGTACCAATGTCTCTTCGTAAAAGCTTTTCAGCAACTGCCGCAGCAATCCTATGCCTGTTCGCCCTGCCGGTGTTCGCTCAGGACAATGGAGGTGGAGCAACACCTCAAGACAACACGATCGACTTCTCGGCGGCCGTCGGTGTTGGCGCAACGTATCTCCGGGTCGGCGTATCCAAGCACGGCAACGTCATTGAGTTCAACTCTCCGTTGGGTGTCGAGCACATTCGCGCCGGAGTCTTTCGAGAGGGATATGTCCTCACGTCTGGAGCAGGCAACACCGTGAACGGCTTCGACTGGGCTGGTGGCGAATCCGCCTGGGGCGCCGGGAGCACTTCGGGCAACCTGGCTCTAGGCACGCTCAAGATCACTCGCAAGACTGCTGACAATCAGTTCCTCCTCACTCAGCAGTACAAGATTGGCCCCGCTAACCTCAAGCTCACCGTCACCATGACAGTGAAGAACGTTACCGGCCTTGCCAAGACAAACGTTTGGCTTACTCGTATTGCCGAATGGGATGTCGCCGGCGCTTTCCCCAACGACTGGATGAGCAGTCCCTTGTCGGTCTTGGCGACCAATGGATATGGAATCCTGACAACTGCGCAGGCAGTTGCCGCGCCATCGGTGGTCTTTCAGTCCTTTGCCACCTCATTGGGTAGCTTTGACCAGACTCCCTTCGGCGTCAATCCGGCACTTGGCCTTGACGGGCAGGCCCGTGTTGCGTTTCCACTGGGTACCATCAACGCCGGCGCCTCGAAGACCGTCAAGATCTTCTATCAGCGCGTCTAAATCGCACCTGTCGTTCGTCGCATCAAGCGGTCCAAGCCCTCGTGGCTTGGACCGTTTTTTCGTGCCTGCTTATCAATCAGGCATACGAACCGACCTCCAGCCCGGATGTCGCCTGTCACGCTTGCCGGTATTGTCCGTCTTTGCCGATTCTGGCACGCTCCTTGCGGATACAGAGATTAAGTGGGTGGCGAAAGCTCACTCAGGAGCGCGGTGCAGTGCCGCGCGCTTCAGTAACAATAAGGAGCAGTAACGATGTCACTTCGCACGTGTACCACGCTCGCCGCCCTCTCCGCGGCGTGCCTCAGCCTGTTCGCCCTCCCTTCGTTCGGCCAAGAGCAGTACAAGATGGCGAACCCTTTCGATGCCACCGAGGACTTCACCGCCACCGTGGGCACCGGCGCGACCTACCTGAAGGTCAGCATCTCCAAGCACGGCAACGTCGTCCGGTACGAGTCGCCCGCGGGCAGCGAGCACATTCGCGTGTCGGCCTTCATGGAGGGCTACATCATCTCCTCCGGCGCGGGAAACACCGTGAGCGGGTGGGATAACGCGCTCGGCGAATCGAGCTGGGGCGCGGACAGCGCCTCCGGCAGCCTGGCCGCGGGAACCCTCAAGATAGCCCGCAAGACTCTGGATGGCAAGTTCCTGCTTACCCAGGAGTTCAGGATCGGCGCCGCAAACCTTCGGCTCATTCTCACAATGACGCTCAAGAATACGTCGACCGGCTCGCTCTCCAACGTGTGGCTCACCCGTATGGCGGACTGGGACGTGAACAACAACCCGGCAAGCAACCTCTATGTGAGCACGCCGCTGTCCGTCCTGGCTCTTAACGGAGTGGGCGTGCTTACCTCGGCGCAGGCTTCCGCGGCGCCGTCGGTGGTGTTCCAGGGCTGGGGCACGTCGCTCACCGCGTTCGACCAGACTCCGTTCGGTTCGAACCCAGCCTCCCTCGACGGGCAGGCCCGGGTGGGATTTCCGCTTGGAACGTTGGGCGCGGGCGCGTCGAAAACGGTGAAGCTGTTCTACCAGCGGGTGTAGGCATTCTGAACCACCCGCTTCGCTTGAGACACAGAGGCACGGAGGAGGGCAAGGGCAAGGACTGCTGAACCACAGAGGCCCAGAGGTACGGAGAACTGCAGCGTTTCGTAGGGGCGACAGCATCCGCCGAGCAGCCCTCCGTAAGGACGATTCGGTTCCATGCGGATGCTTCGCCCAGTCCTTCGCAATGCCGCGCTGCCTCGGGCGAAGCATCCGCGTACGGCCTTTTCGCATTGGCGGACACCTCCCGCGCGGATGCTGTCGCCCCTACGCCCACACCCGTTTCTCGTCCAACCCGCTCATCCTGAGCCTGCCACAGCCGTTCCGTGGCAGAGTCGAAGGACCGTATCGCCCCCAATTCCGCTCATCCTGAGCCTGCCACAGCCGTTGCGTGGCAGAGTCGAAGGACCGTCATGGACTGCCCGCCCTTCGACTGCTCGACGGAGAGGCTGTCGAGCGCTCAGGGTGAGCGGATGGGTTGGGGTGAGGGTCTGCCGTTGACCTTCTCCGCGCCTCCGCGTGAGAAAGCCCTTTACCCGACCTCTTTATAAGTGTGCCCACGCTCAGCCGCCACTCAGCCTCTTCTCCAGGAACCGCCGTTCGGCTGCGGTGTTGGCACGCTCCAGCGCCATCTCATAATGTCGTTTCGAGGCCTCGGCATCTCCCAGCTCCGCATAGAGCGCACCGGCCACTGCGTCCAGCAGATGGTAGCCTCGCAGCGCCTTCTCGCCCGTCAATCGTCGCACCTCGGCAAGCGCTGCGCCGGGTCCCGCTGCCTTCCAGAGAGCAACCGCCCGGTTGAGCGCAACGATGGGTGATCCGGTCATCTCAAGCAGCGCATCATAGAGGGTGAGCGCGCCCTGCCAGTCGGTCTCCGAATACGTTGCCGCACCCGCGTGGACGGCTGCTATCCCCGCCTCTAGGTGGTAGGTCGACACCGAATCGCCTTGGGCCGCTCGCTCCAAGTGACGAAATCCTTGCTGAATAAGCTCCTGGTCCCAGAGGCTTCTATCTTGTTCATCCAGGAGGAGCAAATCGCCCAAAGCGTCCGTGCGGCTGCCGAGCCGGGACGCCTGAAACTGCATCAGTGCAAGAAGAGCATGAGTTCGCGGCGTGTCTCCCGTGGGTGAGCGCTGCAGGACGGTCGCGAGGCGAATTGCCTCGAAACAGACGTCCGCTCGAACCGCATTCTCGCCTGCGTGCGCGCTGTAGCCCTCGTTGAAGAGCAGATAGAGGGCTTGCAGGACGGCGTCCAGGCGGTTGACAAGTTCCGGTCCGCAGGGAATCTCGAACGGTGTTAGACCGGCTCGAAGCGCACGCTTCGCGCGAACTATGCGCTGCGCGATGGCCTTCTCCTCGGCCAGGAATGCGCGGGCAATCTCGGAAACGCTCATGCCGCACATGAGTTTGAGCACCAGCGCTACCTGCTGGTCGCGCGAGAGCGCCGGGTGACAGCAGACAAACATCATTCGCAGGTCGTCGTCGGCAATCTCCTCGGTCACTTCCGGCGGCGCGACATCCCCTGCCGAAAGGGACGGCGCAAGCCGTTTCGCAACCGCCTCTCTGCGCAGGAGATCGAGCGCGCGGTTGCGAGCGACACGAGTGAGCCATGCCGACGGATTCTCCGGCACTCCCCGATATGGCCACTGGCGGAGGGCTGTGAGGAGAGTCTCCTGAACCACGTCCTCCGCCAGGTCGATTCGGTCCGGGCCGAACGAGCGAACCAGCAGAGCCGTGAGGCGGCCCGACTCGCGACGGAAGAGCCCATCCACCAGCGCGTGAATGGGCACCTCCGTGGCGCCGATCATCGTCACTGTCGGGGACCACATGGCCGCCACCATCTCCGAATCCGTTTCCTTTGGGCAGGGCAAGCCCTGCACCCTACGCACAAAGGTATCGCACGTGCGTAGGGGTGGGGCTTGCCCCACCCTGATCTTCTCCTCGGCATGCCTACAGGCGGCTGCACACCTACCGAGATGATGAAGTACCGCCTAGCTCCCGCTGTGATCGACGATAGGCCGAAGCTCAACGAGGCCTCCACGTACCAGTCCGGGGCACGCCCTTGTGATCTCTACCGCCGCCGCGTCGTCCGCAGCCTCAATGAGAAAGTAGCCGCCCACTCCCTCTTTCGACTCGGCGTACGGCCCGTCGGTCACGCCCGAGGACCGTATGACCCATCCGTTCGCCGCAAGCTCGTCGCCCCCAAGCATCTGCTCTGCGGCGCGCAGCTTGCCCGCCCACGCAATGTACTCCGACACAACCGCCTGCATCTCGGCAGGGGACCTATCAACTTCGTCGTCTCCTCGAATCAACAACATATACTGCGGCATCGGTTTCTCTCCTTGTTATCTCACGTTTTCGATGGTCGGTATTGCTTTGTCCTTGGCCGTAAACGCCAAGGCTGAAAGGCCTGCGGCCGGAAACGGCAAACGGCCAGGGGACCTCCGGGCGGGCGACGACTCCGCGCCTCGGTGTTTGTGGTGAGGTTGCCCTTCTCTGTGCCTGTGAGTCTCTGTGGTGAGGCCGTTGCCCTTCTCCGTGCCTCGGTGCCTCTGTAGCGAGGCCGCTGCCGTCACCCTTCTGTCCTCTGTCATCAATATGACGCATGGACCCAGACTCAATCGACAAATGCTGCCGATATTGCGGTTGTGCAGGAATCGCGCGCGCGCATCGCGAAGCCGACACTTACAGCACTAGTCCACGCTCCATGCCTCCGGGCTGTGAGCCAACCACAGATTGCAGGAGAGAAGGCCATGAACCAGATTTCCAGAAGGCGTTTTCTAGAAGACTCTGTCGCGCTCCTTGCCGTCGCGGCGATTCCGTCGGCTGCGATGGCCGCGCCAAGCGGGCGGGCACCTCGCCGGGTGAGCCCAAATGAGAAGCTGCGCATCGCAGTGATTGGGTTCAACGGACGTGGTATGGATCACGTGAATGCGTACCTTGGAATGCCGGATGTCGAACTGACAGCCCTGTGCGACCCGGACACAGCCACTTGGGGGAAGGCCCTTGCCGCAGCCGATAAGGCCAAGCGCCCCGCGCCGAAGACCTATCAGGATATTCGCTCGCTGCTGGAGAGCAAGGAGATCGACGCGGTCTCCATCGCAACTCCGAACCATTGGCACGCTCTCGCGGCTATCTGGGCGATGCAGGCCGGCCTGGACGTCTATGTGGAGAAGCCGGTGAGCCACAACGTCTCCGAAGGCAGGCGCATAGTCGAGGTCGCCCACAAGCTCGGCAAGATTTGCCAGTGCGGCACCCAGAGCAGGTCGAGCTCCGGCCTCAAGGAGGCCATGGACTACCTTCACACCGGGAAGCTGGGCAAGGTCACTATTGCTCGCGGCCTTTGCTACAAGCCGCGCACCAGCATCGGCAAGGTTGGCAGCCCAGTGGAGCCGCCGAACACGGTGAATTACGACTGCTGGGCCGGCCCTGCTCCTCTTAAGCCGATTACCCGCAAGCGCTTCCACTACGACTGGCATTGGCAGTGGGCCTTCGGAAACGGCGACCTGGGCAACCAGGGCATCCACGAGATGGACAAGGCCCGATGGGGCCTGAACAAGATGACGGTGCCGAAAAGCACAATCTCTCTGGGCGGTAGGTTCGGCTATGAGGACGACGGCGAGACGGCCAACACGCAGGTGGTGGTCCACGATTATGGCGAATGCCAGCTCATCTTCGAGGTGCGCGGCCTCCCAACGCCGGACCTCAAGGGCGCCAAGGTCGGTAACCTCTGGTACGGCACCGAGGGCGTGATGGTTGCCCCAAGCTACAGCAAGGCGGTGGTCTACGACAATTCGGGCGCGGTCGTACGCGAGTTCACTGGGGACGGCGACCACTATCGCAACTTCGTGGACGCCTGCAAGAGCCGCAAGCGAACTGACCTCAACGCGGATATCCTGGAGGGGCACCTTTCGTCCGCGCTGTGCCATTTGGGCAATATTTCGTATAGGCTTGGTACGCTGCAGCCGTTCAACACGAAGAGCGGCGCCTTCGCGGACGGCTCGCCAGGCGCGGAGACGTTTGGCCGCGTTGAGGAGCACCTCGCCGCGAATGGCGTGCGGCTCGATAGTGCCACTTATCGGCTTGGACGGCAGCTTAACATCGACCAGAAGAAGGAGACGTTCAAGAAGGACGCGGAGGCCGACCACATGCTCACGCGAGAGTACAGAGCGCCGTTCGTGGTGCCGGCAAAGGCCTAGCGGTCACGCGAAGGAACGCAGCGGCCCCCGGTTCCGCCAAATGAGCGGTCTCCCGGGGGCCGTTTGCCTGCGTCCTGCTTCGCGCGCATCTCGCCCATGTTTCTGCTCCTCCTAAAAGCCCGCATTCGCGGCCTCATTAATGTTGCCCGTCACACTGCGCAGCGAAGCCGCCTGACGGCCGTCGTGCTCACTCTGATTGGTCTCTGGCTATTCGGAGTCCTATTCCTGGGGTTTCACTTCATTCTGGAGCTGGCGCCTGGGCAGAACCGCGTCGAAATGGTCTACCAGCTCTTCTATGCGCTCTTTCTCTTCCTGCTGGCTGGGTCGGTACCGTTTGTGTCCGGAACCATGCTTCAGGCCGGCGACTACCTACTCTTGGGCTCCGCGCCAATCGCCCCACACAGCATTGTGGCTGCGAAGCTGGTGGACGCCACGGTCACCAATTCGCTGCAATTCGCCTTCCTCGGCGTGCCGGCGATTCTTGCCTGCGGCATGTCGCTGGGGCTGGACATCGTGGGCTGGATCGGCTTGTCTGTTCTCATCGTTCTGTTTGTCATGCTTCCCGTGCTCCTAACTTCCCTCGCGCTCATTCTAGGCTTGCGGGTGTTCGGGCCCAAGCGCGTTCGTGCGGCGGTTACAGCGGTCAGCGCTATACTCGCAGCGGTCGTTTGCCTTGCCATCGTTTCGCAGGCTCGCAACATTCGGCTGGAGGTGCATTCTCCTGTTGGCCTCGCCTCCCTTGCGGCGAGTACTTCGCCCACGGTGCGACAGCCGCCGTCAGGGTGGTTCGCAACCGCCCTTCTGAACCTTGGGAACGGCAAGACAGCCGAGGGCGCCGCCGACATTGGAAGGCTCGGCCTGCTGGTCGCCTCGCTCTACGGCCTCTGCATGGCGTTTGGCGGCAGGCTGCTTTCCGAGGCGAATACGTCCGAAGAATCCGCTCCTGTGGGGAGTGTGGTTTCGCACAGCAGGCTGCGTCCCAGCAGGAGCGGCCTGCTCGGCCTGTGCTCCGCGCCAGTGGCTGCGATTGTGGCGAAAGACATTCGCTATGTGGTTCGCGACGCAATGCTTCTGTCGCAGCTTAGCGCCCCCATTATCCTCTTCCTGGTTCCGTTTGTCTTGGCCATCAAGGCGGGGGCCGGCTCTCTGGTTAGAATCGAGGACATGTACCCCATCTCTGGAGTGATGGTGGCAATCATTCTCTTTATGCAGACCTCCACGCTTGCTCTCTCCTCTATAGGGCTCGAGAACCGCGGCTTCTGGCTGGTCCTCACCTCTCCAAATGGCGGCATGACGCTCCTCTGGGCAAAGTTTCTGATGTGTACCGCGGTCTGCACTTTTGTAGGGTTCACGCTCAACGTTATTGGCGCGATTATGTTTCGAGCCCAGTTTGGCTATCTGCTGCTTGGCTTTGCAATCATCACTCCCGCATCCGTGGCGCTCTGCGGCTTGGGAGTGGGAGTGTCGGGCGCGCTTCCGCGGTTCATCTACGAAAACCCGGCCCATCGAGTGAGCGCCTGGGCGTTGGTGATTGGGTTCTTCGCCTCCGCGGCATACGTCCTGGTGGTTGCGCTCATCTTCGCCGCAGCCCTCTTCGCCGTCGAGCAGCCGAATGCCAATCCACCCCTCATCTATGCGGCGGCCTGGGCCGTGTTCGCGGTGCTGAGCGCAGCCTGTGCGGTCGTTCCCATTGCGATAGGCGCGCGGCGGATCGAGCAATATCAGTGGGAGCATTGACGGCGACGGCGTTCTCACGCGAAGACGCGAATGCGCGAAGAACGGCACAGTTCATTCTCCCACTGCCGTGGCGGGCGGGACGCCCGCGCTCCAAACGTGTAGGCGCAAAGCCGCGAAGAAGTGCAGAGGAGAAGGAGGTCGACTAAGTTCACCAGCGACTGTACGACGCCGGAAACCGACTACTCAGTATAATGGTACACGATTCAAACACCTTTTTCGAGCCGGCTTCGGAGGACAGGCCATGCAGACACAGACTGACGTTCAATTCATCACGGACGGCTCCGGACAGCAAACGGCGGTACTCGTTCCAATCGACATGTGGCGCGAGATATTGGCCGAACGCGAGACGGCTTACCTCCTGCAGAACCCAGCAATGAGGCGTCGGCTCCTGGATGCAATGAAAGGCACAGCCGGTATCTCGATTGAGGACGTCTGTGCCAAGCTTGGAGTTTGACCTCCATGCTTTCGAGGACCTTGAATGGTGGGTAGAGCACGATCGCAAGATGGCGCTTCGAATACTCAAGCTCATTCGCGAGGTCCACCGAACACCCTACGAGGGCGCTGGGCGACCGGAGCAGCTCAGGCATGAGTTTGCCAGCTGTTGGTCGCGACGCATCGACTCGGAACATCGCCTGGTCTATCAGGTTCTGGAGTCCAATGACAGAATACGAATCTTGGCGCGCAGGCTACATTACGGAGATATCCAACGCTCCTCCTCGGCGCGGACATCGTGGTTGTGCCAGGGCTGAGCGCAGCCTGTGCGGTCGTTCCCATTGCGATAGGCGCGCGGCGGATTGAGCATTATCAGTGGGAGCACTAGGAATCCGGCGCGCCCTGCCTGCTGTGAGGTAATATCTACCAATGGATTGGATTGCAGACCCACAGGCTTGGATAGCTTTCGCCACGCTCCTCGCCCTCGAGATAGTGCTGGGGATCGACAACATAGTCTTTATCTCAATCATCTCCGCCAAGCTCCCGCATGAACAGCAGGCTCGCGCTCGCTACGTCGGCCTTTCCCTGGCAATGGTCATGCGCATCGGCCTGCTCTTCTCGCTCAGTTGGCTCACGAAGCTCACTGCTCCCCTGTTTAATCTGCTCGGGAACGAGATCTCAGGACGCGATCTCATTCTCATCGTTGGCGGGCTCTTTCTGATTGTAAAGGCGACTCACGAAATACACTTGAAGCTTGAGGGCGCAGGCGCCGACGCCGTACCGCGGGCAGCAGCTACGTTCGGCGCGGTAATTGTTCAGCTAGTCCTTCTCGACGCTGTTTTCTCGTTGGACTCGGTGATTACGGCCATCGGAATGGTGGATCAGATCGGGATCATGATTGCTGCGGTGATCGTTGCGGTTCTCTTCATGATGGCCTTCGCGAAGCCGCTGGGCGAGTTTGTGGAGAAACATCCAACGGTGAAGATGCTCGCGCTCAGCTTTCTCCTGCTCATCGGCGTGGCGCTCATCGCGGATGGATGGGGGCAGCACATCGAAAAGGGCTACATCTACTTTGCGATGGGCTTCTCGGTGGTTGTAGAGATGCTCAACCAGCGATACCACCGGAAGGCCTCTGCCAGGATCGATAAGTAGACGGCCCAACTTCTAGTTGATGGGCAGCTGATACCGCGCGACGATGTCTGCATACGTTCCAGGCGTCAGCTTCACATGGCCGTCTACATAGCAGATTCCCTGTCCGCCCAGCTTCCCTGCGCCAAAGACCGAGGCCGTTGTTTCGCCTACGTGCTCCCCGAGCCCATCGCAGATCACCATCGGCTTCTCGGCCGTGCGGCCTATGGCCGCCAGCGGATGGTCGCACACTCCCTGCAGGTCGTTGTTGAACGATTCAAACCCAGGCACCACGCTCCAGCCGTGGACGCAAAGATAGTTGTAGTCCGTGAGCGCCGCACTGATTCGTCCGCCCTGCGCTCGCATGGTGGGGCACCAGTAGACGGCGTGGTTTCGCACGTAGGGTTCGGTCACGCTCTCCAGGCTTACTGGCGTTCCTGCCTGCCTGTGCAACTGCGGGGGAAAGCCGTACAGCGAGTCCGAGAAGTTGGCCACTGGGAAGCGCTCGTCGTAGTCCTGAAGATACAGCGTGAGAGCCTGGCCGTGCTGGCGCAGGTTCGAGAGGCACACGGTGCGCCGTGCAGACTCGCGAGCCCTTGCGAACACCGGAAACAAGATTGCCGCCAGGATGCTGATGATGGCGATAACCACGAGCAGCTCGATGAGGGTGAAGGCGCGGGCGCGAAGCCGATTGGCGATTTTGTGTCCACGCAGGTGGACACTGGGCTTTAGCCACCCAGCGATGGACTTCAGTCCGTCGTCAGCGAGCGTCGGTGTGGCTGGAGTCCGTCGGAATGAATTCCGCGGCTGGGCGGCCTGCGGCCCAGTGTCCATCGACATGGACACGCCTGGATCGTCCTCGTATGCGCAACTCTCCGTATACCTACCCCTCACGCTCATCTCCCGGACCTGCCGAAGGCCGCAGGAGTTGCTCCGCCGGCTCCGGTTCGGAGTGGAACACAGGTCGCAGCAGCGTGTCTTCCGCAGCATCTGCAGGCCGCACAAGGGTGTTTTCCATCTGCAATTTGTCCCACTCGGCTCTCTCCTGTACGGCGGTCAGCGCCTTCTCGGCGGCCTCTGCCACTTCGCGCGCGGGTCCAGTATTTCGTGCGGTTCTGGTAAGCCGCTTGATGCGCGCTGCCGCCTTCTCGTCGCCAACGATTGTGTAGGCATGAATGAGCGCGCGCGATAGCGGAAGGTCAAGTCCAGTCTTCGGCATACCGGCGGCTCTGCCTTCGGAATCGCTCGGCGGATCGATGAGAAAGATCGAGTGTTCTACAAGTAGATTGTACATCGCGCGTCGCTCATCTGGCGTCAGCATCAGCCCGTCCTCCGGGCTCAGCTTCTTGAGCGCCCTAACCAGCCCTCTGCGAGCCGCGGTAACTGCTTCGTCCGAGATGCCCGCTATCCCTTTGTCCACCATAAGCAGCGGGCCAATAGCCGCAGGGGTTGCCAGGGCAGCGAGTGCAAACAGCGCGCCTTGGCGCAGTTGAAGCCCTCGCGATGCCCCCAGACGCGCGAGCTTCTTGTTGCGGTAGTAGCTCAGTGTCACATTCCAGCCTAGGGCAATGAAGGCCCCCGGATTGATGAAGAAGAAACCGAGCATGACGAGGATCGTCAACCACGGGTGCTCGCCAGTGGGAATTGGTCCGTTGAGCGGCACGCCCCAGGTTGCCGCCACAATGCCAAGCGCAGAGAGACCCATGAGTGCCAGTGTAGTGCGCAAGCAGAAGCGCCGCCATCGAAACAGGTCGTCAATTCCAGGCTCGACCTCGGAGATGGCGCGTTCCAGCGCATCCGGCCCAAGGCTCTCAATCAGAACTGCGGCGGCTCTTGCCGCCTCCGGTTCTCCGTTTGCGCATGCCAGGAGCACGTCGCGGAGGTTCGAGGGAGGCTGCGACAGGACCTTACGAGGCGTCATGATCGTTCGGATCAGGAGCGGGTCTCAGAAGCTGCTCTTCCGGCGCCGGCTCGGAAAAGAGGACGGGCCGCAGAAGCATGTCGTCTGTGACGTTCGCCGGCCTGAGAAGGGTGTTCTCCATCTGCTCGCGGTCCCATTCGGCTCGCTCCTCCACCTCGTTCAGCGCTTTTTTGGCGGCATTTATCACTCGCACGTGTAGGTCGGTCGGCTTGCCCGCTGTGGCGAGAAGCCCAATCCGGCATGCCGCCTGCTCGTCTCCAAGCACCGTGTACGCTCGTATGAGAGCAATCGCCATGGGAACATCGACGTCAGGCTTGTACGTATTTTCTCTTTCTTTCTCTGGGTCAGGAATGATAAACTCGGTGTACCTCACGAGCATCGCGCGCATGGCGAGATACTCTTCACTTGTGAGCACGAGGTTGTCCTCACGGGTGAGATTACAAAGGGCAGCAATGAGGCCTCGACGAGCTGTGTTCATGGCTTCGTCCGACACGCCGACCATGCCCTGCAGCGCCCTGAGCAGAGGGCCAATCGATTCTGGCGTAGCGGCTCCGGCGAGGGCAAATAGGGAGCCCTGCCGCAGGCGGCGCTCATAGGTGGCTTCGGCCCGAGCAAGGCGATTGCTGGGGACATCCTCCAGCAGCGCCGAGACGATGAAGACCGAAAACAATGCTGGGAGTAACAAGGAGGCCAATACGACAAACATGGCGTCACCCCAGGTATTCCAGTCGAAGAGATTGACTTCCAACAGTTTCAGGCCGTAAGCTATCCACAGCATTAACATCGATAGGACCAGCCATGTCGCGCCAACAATGAGGCCACTCACTATTCGCCACCTGCGGAGGTCTTCAATTCCGGGCTCGACCGCACAGACAGCGCGATCGACCGCGTCGGTTCCGACACTTCGTATCATCTCGCCCGCGGCCTCTACCGCGGTGCGATCCCCATCCGCGCAGGCGAGCAGCGCGTCGCGGAGACTGGTTGGTGGATGGGGCGCGGAATTGTTACGCATCATGGTCGTTCGAACCAGACGTGGTGGGTCGCAAAAGCTGCTCGGGCGGCTCCGAACCGGAGTACGTGACGGGTCGAAGCAGCGTGTCGTTCGCCTTTTCTGCAGGTCTCAGCAGAGTGTTCTCCATCTGCTCGCGGTCCCACTCCGCTCTCTCCCGAGCGGCTTCGAGAGCCCACTTGGCAGTGTCCGCGACGAGTTCAGCATCTCGGGTTTTTGGTTCGATCGTGGTGATGCGGTCAATCCTGTCTGCTGCCCTTGCGTCGCCGACGACAGTGTAGGCGCGAATAAGGGCTCGCGACATGGGAACGTCATCTTCAGACCTTGCTACGTTAGTAAACTGGACCTTGCGTCCCGGCACGTGAAACAAGAATGATGTATGGTCATGAAGGAGCTTGTACAGTGCGTCACGTTCGTCTGGAGAAAGCATGGGGCCGTCCTCCGGCTTCAGTTTTTCAAGTGTGCGCAGAAGTCCCCGTCGCGCTGCTTCAACGGCATGATCAGACACACCAGGATTCCCTCTGCTGAAGATCAGCAGCGCGCCGATCGTCTCGGGTGTTCCGAGCGCTGCGAGCGCAAACAGCGCTCCCTGCCGCAGCTGCACGGCTTGCGATGGGCTCGTAGTCGTCAGTCTGTGCGCCCGAATGTAGCTGATTGCGAGATTCCAAGCGATCCCAAAGAAGATTCCCGAGCTTGGGACGAGTGACAGCGACATCGCGACCAGGTCTCCGAATAGTTGGCTCCCTGCTTGCTGCGGCATGCTCTGCAGCTTCAGCCACATTGCCGCCATCGTCAAGACCGAGCCAAGCGCCCCTGCGGCCACTGAGCTCAGGATGGAGTAGCGTCGCCACGCTCGCAGTTCTTCTACGCCGGGTTCAACGGCGTCTAGAGTGCGTGCTATGGCTCCAGGTCCAAGCCTCCGAATGATATCTGCGGCCGACTTCGCCGACTTCGGCTGCCCGTTCGCGCAGGCCAACAGCGCGTCTCGCAGCTTGTTCTCCCGGGAATTGACCAAGCTACGAGGCATCGGATTCATCACTCGTGTTGGCAGCCGGGCGAAGAAGCTGCTCAGTTGGCACAGCCTGCGTTGAGGGCCTCAGCAGCACTTCTCGAGCCGCGTCTGCTGGACGCAGGAGGAAGTTCCTCCTCTGCTGCCGGTCCCACTCCACGCGCTCGAGAACGGCACTCAGTGACTCTTGCGCTGCCTTGATGACTTCGGGGTGATAGGTAGAATGATGGGTGTTCGCGATCCACCTGATGAGGGCTGCCGCGCATGCATCCCCAACCAACGTGTACGCGCGAATGAGAGCGATTGGCACCTCTACCTCATAGGCGCTGAGACTGTTGTGCTTCGTCTCGGAGAGCAATCCACAGGACCTCCGCAACAGACTCCGCATCGCCTTGCGCTCCGCGCTGGTGAGCGCAAGACCGTCCTCCGGCGTGAGTCCCGTGATGGTCTCCAGCACGGCCTGTCGAGCGGCTATGATTGCCTTCTCGGAGATGCCTACTGCCAGCCACACGCCGATGGGATGCAGCGGGCCAATTGATGCCGGTGAACGCAAATCAGCAAGCGCGAAGACAGCTCCATCTCGCAGCTTGCGCCGCTCAAGAGCAGACTCACTGTAAACCTCCTTGATGCGCCCGGTTCTTCGGACCTGGTCCAACTTCGCGAACCCGACTAATGTTGCCGAGAGCGCGAGCATAACGCCGAGAGTGGGCAGCCACGTTAAGCTTTCGTCTAGACCTCGCATGGTTCCACCAGGGGCCAGGAGGGCAAAAACTGGCGCACCGATTGCGATGACCAGGAGTGCAGTGAGGTGAATTCGGTTTACCCTCGACACGTCGTCCGTGCCCGGCGCTGCCTCGTTCAGAAGTCGCTGAACCAAGCGCCAGTCACTCAGGTCAAGAAGCCTTGCTGCAGCCAGAACTGCTTCGGATTCACCCGTTGAGGCGGCCATGAGGGCATCTCGAAGGTTAGGAGACAGTCTCCGCTTTGGCCTGGTGATGAGCATTTCGCACTACCTGCGGGGAAACTCAGCAAACGCTTCGGCATACTTCATGCCCGAGCCCGTGTTGAAGAGGACGATGCGATCTTCCGGTCGGATCCACCCGGATGCCGTTAGCTTTCGCAGCGCGGTGAGGCAGGCGCCTCCCTCCGGGCAGGCGCAGATTCCTGTTGCAGCGCTCAACCTTCTCGCATCGTCCATCATGGCCACATCGTCTACGGTGACCGCGGTCCCGCCGCTCTCTCGAAGAATACGGAGCATTTCGAAGTCTGCAATGGCCCTGGGCACTCGAAGTCCGGCGGCGGCAGTGTGTGCGTTCTCGAAGGTGCCGGCCTCCGTTGCGCCAGCGGCAAACGCCCGCGCGATGGGCGCACAGCCGCTGGCCTGAACGCTCACCATCCTTGGGCGCTCGGCGCCGATCCAGCCCATCGCCTGCATTTCTTCAAACGCTTTCCACATTCCTACGAGGCCGGTGCCTCCCCCTGTGGGGTAGAGGATGACGTCGGGCAGCCTGCCGCACAGGTCCTCGAACAGCTCGTAGCCCATCGTCTTCTTGCCCTCCACGCGGTAGGGCTCCTTCAGCGTGCTCATGTCGAACCAGCCCTCTGCCTCCCTGCGGTCCATCACGATCTTCGCGCAGTCGGTGATGAGCCCGTCCACCAGAGTCACGTTTGCCCCGGCAATCTCGCATTCGAGGCGGTTCGCCACGGGTACGTCCTTCGGCATGAAGATGTGCGCCTCCAGGCCGCATCGAGCGGCGTAAAACGCAAGCGCCCCACCTGCATTTCCCGCAGAGGGAACCGCAAGCTTTTTCGCACCGAGGTGCGCTGCCATGGCGACCGCGACCGCCATGCCTCGCGCCTTGAAGGACCCGGTGGGATTCACCGCTTCATCCTTTACGAAAAGCCGACCGGGACTCAGCCCGAGCTGCTCCGCGACCGCATCGGCCGGCAGCAGCGGCGTGCAGCCCTCGCCCAGAGTGGGCGGATCGATGTCCGCTGGGAGCGGCAGGACTTCGCGATAGCGCCACAAGTTCGACGGCCTTCCCGCAAGCGTTTGCGGCTGCAGAGTCTTGGCGGCTGCCTCGAGGTCATACTCCACGCGCAGCGGCTTGCCGCAGTCGCAGAGGTTAATGAGGTTGGCGGCCTCGTAGGTCTTGTCGCAGGCGAAACACGAGAGGTGGGTTAGGTGCATGGTGGTTTGAGGTTACCCTGTGTGGGCCTCGAAACGTGGCAGTCGGCGGAACGCCTCACGGATGGGTCGTTCACGGCTACGGTCAACACGGCGACCGCACAATGCGCCGTGCCCTGAAGGACCGGCTGTGTAGCCTGCGGCCGGTCGTCCTGCGGACAAAACGTCAAGGGCGGAGAAGTCATCGGACCGATCGCCCTGAGCGCGGGTCACCGCAGTGCTTCCGCTCATCCTGAGCCTGCCACAGCCTCACCGTGGCAGAGTCGAAGGACCGTATTGATGAGAGGCAAAAGACGCGGCTCAAGTGGAGTGGCATGAGCGTTGACGTGCCCTTCGACTGCTCGACGATACGGCTGTCGAGCGCTCAGGGTGAGCGGATAGGGTGCTGAAGAGCCGTCATGACCTCTCAACAGACTACCGTACAAGACCTGTTTTGGCAGCCGACCGACAGCACAGTATCTTAGCCTGCCACAGCCTCACCGTGACAGAGTAGAAGGACCGTATCGAGGCGAAGGCGAAGCGTCCGTCCGCAGAACGGTTGGCGGAACGCCTCACAGCGGGCAGAAACGTCAACGGCGGGAGGGTCAAGCCCCGCGGCCCTACGCACATACTGCGGAGTACGTTCGTCCTACGGCACGATCTCAAACCTCTCTATGAGGCTGCCATCCAGCCGTTTTGCCTCCACCACCAGCGAACCCGAAACCGGCACGCTGATCCGCAGATAGCCGTGAGATTTGTCTCGAACCATCGTGTGCTCCGGTATTACCCCCTGAAAATCGTAGAGCGACTGGCCGCCGCCGCCCTGCAGCACATAGAGGACGCCCACTCCCTGCGGATAGCTCTCCTTCTCGAAGCTCGTGGCTTGGCCCGCACGTATCGGGAATTGCCGCTCATAATGGTGGTCGTGGCCCAGGAGGACGAGGTCCACGCGGTGCCTATCGTAGATGTGCTCCACTGTGGCAATCAGCTTCTTGTTGTTCCCGCGCCGGTTTGAGGTGCCATAGAGCGGATGGTGCTGGTAGACGATGACCCACCGCACTTTCTTGTCCGCGCGTGCCTCTGCGAGGGTACGGTCGAGCCACACAAGCTGGTCCGGGTCCTCGAACTTATCCGAGTTGAAGGCCACAAAGCAGGCGTTCGAGTATCGCCAGGAGTAGTAGTTCTCGCGTCCTGGAAGGGCAAACCGAGCGAGGTAAGACTCGTAGCCGACCTTCACTCTTGCTCCGTTTATCGTCATCGTTTCGTTCTCGTGGTTGCCCAGCGTGGGCATAATGGGAATGTAGCTCGCAAGCGGCTCTATTTGGCGGAAATAATCGTCCCACTTCGGCTGATTGCCGTTGGCATACGAGATGTCGCCCATGATGAGGTGAAACGCAGGCTGCTCGGCGAGGATGTTCTCCACGTTCCTTCTTGACGCATCCCGAATTCCGTGATCCCCAAAGGCGGTAAAGAAGAAGTCCCGGTGCCGGTCCGGAGCCGTGCGGAAGCTCCTCGCGGAGCTCCACTCCGTTTTGCCGTCGCCCACGCGGTAGTAGTACACCGTCCCCGGCTTGAGCCCTGCCATGGTGGCCTCATGGATAACGCCGGTTTCGTGAGCGTAGGTCACGCGGCGCGCGCCTGCCCGGTGTCCCATCGCGGGCGTCGTGCCGTAGTCGGCGACCGAGCCTGCCACTGCCAAGTCTGTCTGCCACACCACGCGAACCACATGGGCCGGGTCCTCGCCGAAGGAGAGGCGAATCTGGGTTGGAACAGTGGTCTGGGCGGGCGCGCAGCCAGCGGATAGGCTGGTCAGCAGAAGCGAGAACAGGAATCCCAGGATTGGAACTGGTCTCGTTGTCCTCAGAGTTCGACGCATCATTTGTTCTCCTCGGAATTCATCAGGAAAAGGGAGGTGTCTTCAAAGTAGGCCGTCATCAACGCCTTCGCAGCCGGGTGAACCTCGGCCTCGTCCAATGCGGCCAGCATGTTCGCAAGCCACGCATTGCGTTCGGCTAGACCGATCTTGAACGGCTGGTGCCGAAGGCGCAGGCGCGGGTGGCCGCGCTCCGCCGAATATTCCTCCGGACCGCCGAAATACTGCGCCAGGAAGAGGGCGAGGTGCCTGCGCGCCTCCACGAGGTCACTCGGATACATGGGTCTCAGCAACACATCGGCCTCGACCCGGCGATAGAAGGCATCCACGATGCGCTCGAACGCAGGCATGCCGCCCACGAACGTATAGATGTCACGAAGCGATTCGATGGGGGCTGGTTCACTGGAGTTGAGCGCGATGCGCAAGGCAAGGTCCTCTCGTAGGTTCGAAGCACGTCCTACGCCTTAGTCTACCGCGAACAGGCACGGCATCTACCGGTGAGGACGCAGAGTACCGCAGAGGAATGGCATGAACGACCCTCACCTCAACCGACCCGCTCATCCTGAGCCTGCCAACCCGCTCATCCTGAGCCCGGCTCAGCCGTATCGAGCCGGAGTCGAACGACCGTTCCGTGGCAGAGTCGAAGGACCCTCAAAAAGCAAAAACGCCCCGCCGCTGGAGGCCCGAAAGGGTCTGCCAGCAGAGGGGCGTCGATAGTGCCCGCGAATTTGCTTGAGGTAAGTCTACGGCGAACTAGCCTGGTTTGTCAAGGCGCGGCTCAAACTGGATGCCGTGGTCGCCAGGGAAGGGCTCGCGGTGCAGTATCCGGCTCTTCAGAATCTCTACAGGGATGCCGTCCGGAAACGCTGCGCAGGTAACCTTGTGGCTGTCCTGGCGCAAGTGCCTGCAGTCGTAGCATTCAGATGGTCCGATTATCATGGTGCATCCTTGTCGTGGAGCCTAAACCATGCGAGCAGGTCAGGGTTGAGCCGCTCGGTCTCGCCGCTCATGTACACACAGAACGACTCTGCGAGTAACTCGCTGTGGTCGGTGCGAGCGTAATCGCTCAACACAATCGACCAGCCTCGGTTGTAGGCGGTCATCGCCAGCCTGTCCAGAGCGCGCTTGTCAGGATGAACGAGTTCTAGGCGGTGCCCGAATTCGTGATAGACAACCTGCTTGACCGTCTCAACCGGGGAGAACCTGATCGAGGTGAGCCGCGAGGCAATAGCCTGTAAGTCCGCGTCGTACGCGCCTGCTTGTATGCCCCTTGTAATTGTATCATAAAGTCCGGCCAGTGTCATCCGCTGCTGCGCCCTCCAAGTCCCGGTGTGGCTGTACGCTGCAACCTTGCGGGCGTCGGTCGCCCTCGCGTCGAATATCATTCCATCATGATGCGCAAAGAACCCCGCGAGAGCCCGACCATCCCATCCTACTGGAGAACCCCATTTGTTCGGGTCGCCAATGTAGTCGAGCTTGCCGAGCCCGAACCTGTCGTTGATCTCAAGAATCGCCTCGGACATCAAGCGTAGCCCGCTGGCCTTAGAGTTGGGCGGAACCTCAACCCTGTCTGCCACGTTCGTCACCATCCACGCTTTCGCCTCAGTTAGATTACGGAACGCAGGGACGGCAGGTTGCACGGGAACAGGCGGTTGCGCTACTGGCGGAGGCGCGATCGGAGTAGGGATAGGAGCCGGAGGTCGCGGCAGACGTATGGCCGCAATGACACCCTCCGCCCTCGGCACCGCCCCGAACCCAGGGATCGCCTCCGGAGCGCTCGGATCGCCGTACTCCTTCTCGGGCACTTCGTCGAAGTCATAGACCGGCTCGACTATGGTTCGGCAGTGAGGGTGCAAGGGCGGCAGGTGCAGAATGTCGCCCCGCTTCACCATGAGCCCCGCAATGGGCCGGCAGATGTCGCTCGTCCTCGGGTCCAGCACCACGCTGTACTCGTAACCGACGAGCCCCTCGTCCTCGGTCTCCATCCTCCCGAAGTGGCCCATGTTCCAGAGCCGCATCGTCTCCGTTCGGCTAATCCGCTCAGCCTGCCACCCGCGCAGGCCCGTGTGAGCGTCGCGCAGGTCCTCTGTCACCTCCGCGTGCGTCTTTCCCTCGGTGGTTCCCGGCGCACCTTACAGGCACCTCGCAGGACTTCTCCCCCCTTGAAGCGTACTCTCCCTCAACATGCCAAACACCCTCTACTACGGCGACAACCTGAGCGTACTGCGGGAGCACATCCCGGACGAGAGCGTGGACCTCATCTACCTGGACCCGCCGTTCAACTCCGCGCGCAACTACAACCTCCTCTTCAAGCAGGTGAAGGGCGACTCGAGCCCCGCGCAGATCATGGCGTTCGAGGACACCTGGACCTGGTCGCCGCTGCTCTATGACGAGTTCAAGCAAGACCTGCGAAACGGCAGGCTCTTCACACTTGTTGCGGCGCTCTATGAGATACTTGGTCCATCCGAGATGATGGCCTACATCCTGATGATGGCCCCGAGACTACTGGAACTCCACAAGAAGCTGAAGCCAACCGGAAGCCTCTACCTGCATTGCGACCCGGTTGCGAGCCACTACTTGAAGATTATCCTTGATGTGGTCTTTCGCCCGACAAACTTCCGGAATGAAATAGTGTGGAAGCGCTCTGACGCACACAACGACGCTAAGAGGCAATTCGGCCGGATCAGTGACAGATTGTTGCTATACGGCCGGACCAGCGATGCCATCTTTCGTCCCCAGTTCCAGCCTCATGAGGCAAGGACTCTTCACGATTGGTACCAATACCTCGAATTTACTGACGGCACGATTCGGCGGATGAACGCAATGGAGAGGACGACGCAAACAGTTCCTGCCGACGCAAGGAGGTTCAATGCGGACAATTCAACAAGCCCTAACCCCCGCCCAAACCTGATGTATGAATACAAGGGGTACAAGCCACATGCGAATGGCTGGAGGTATTCCAGGAAGCGAATGGAAGAACTCGACGCACTGGGGCTGCTTCTGTTTCCGACTTCAACGGACGGCCGTATCATGGTTAAGCGATACCTTGACGAACAGAGGGGGCGTGTAGCGGGAGACATTTGGACGGACATATCGATGGTCCGCGCAGGTAATGCAGAATTACGCGGCTACCCGACCCAGAAGCCCCTCGCATTACTTGAGCGCATCATCGCCGCCAGCAGCAACGAGGGCGACGTGGTGCTGGACCCGTTTTGCGGGTGCGGAACCGCCATCGTCGCGGCGGAGCGAATGAACCGCCGGTGGATCGGCATCGACATCACCTACCTGGCCATCAGCGAGATCATCTACAGGCTCCAAACTGAGGGCATCGCCGGGAAGACCATTAGCTACGAGAAGAAGGGCATGCCCGTTGACGCCTACGGCGCGCTCAAGCTCTTCGAGCAGACAGCGCCGCAGAGCCACAAGCCGTTCGAGCAGTTCTGCGTGTCGCTGGTCGCAGGAGAGTCTCGCGACAAGAAGGGAGCGGATCGCGGCATCGACGGAATCATTCACCTCTGGGACAGCCAGGGCAAGCTGCGCAAGGCGGTTATCTCGGTCAAGGGCGGCGGCTGCACGCTCAGCCACGTGCGCGACTTTGCCACCGTGATCAAAGACAACGACGCCATCATGGGCCTGATGATCACGCAAAAGGACGCAACCAAGGAGATGGAACTGGTATGCGAGCAGCAGGGCTACGCGGATTGGCACTCAGCGAAGAAGTATCCCAAGATGCAGATGCGCACCGTGAGGGACCTGCTGGAGAACCCCAGGCGTCCGTTCGAGATACCGGAGAGCGCGCGACAGCCAAGGACGCAGGGCGTGGGAAAGGTGCTGCCGGGGCAGGAGGCGATGGAGCTTTAGCTACTCGCGCGGTACAGGGTTTGTCAAACTACCTTCACATAATCGAGGAGCACGGCTGGAAGCCCCTTTAGGCTCATGTATGTGTCGGTTGTCGCCTCAATCTCATCCCCATATGCCAGGTCGTCGCGCACACGCTTGGCCAGGTTCTCGTCCCGCAACTCAATAGTGCCGCTGAAGGCACGCATGACAACGCCGTCTTTGTTTCGGGAGAGAAGTTTCCAGCCAAGCCGCAACGGTTCGCCTTCAATCAATCCGGTAAACGTCAACTTTCCTGTTTGTCGAACAACACGTTCCTTGCTCGGCGTAAACTTGGCAGTCTGCTCTGATAGGGTGGCCATGACGGATCCTCGGGAACCTCCCCTGTTCCACCGGTCCCGATGGGTCGATCCTCATCGGGCACACCTCCATGCAACGAATAGATCGCGATCTGGTCGAATCTTCGTGCCAGATGCTCTGCCGTTCGTCTGCCGTGGATTAGGTACGAAACATCTACGAGAGTTGTGTCGGTTTCCTCATCATACCACGTTCCAAGTACACTCCGAGGATCAGTGAACAGCTCCGAATTGTCTACCAGATAATCGTCGATGTCGCGCTGGTCGACAAACCTGCCTGGCAGCCGAAGGGTAAGGCCCTTGGAAACGCTCACTGCGAAGAACGGCTGACCTGCAGAGTCGCCAAAGTAAGGACTGACACTCGAACCGACAGTTGGACCTTCAGCAGAGTTATGGATTGCTGCCGAACGATCTGCAGCTTCTACCGTTGACATAGGGTCCGGCAGGACCGTGGTCGGGTCTGTGATGTACTCAACCAGGGTCCTTGCTGCCCTTGGTACCTCGCTCTGGTCTGCCATTCTGTGCATCCTGTTCGACGCTACGGTGCCTTGTCCTCCATTGACCGTAATGTCCGTGGTTGTTCTGCACACAATCCTCACCTTCCCACGCAGGATTGCCGCAGCCCACGTAGAACTAAAGTCCCATGACAAGAAGAGAGTTTGTAGCCGCATGCGCGGTCACAGCCGCCGCAGCGTCCTCGCCAACCGCTGCCCTGTCCTCCGCACCTGCCGCGCCGAAGCCCGCGTTCGCCATGCGCGGAGTCTACTTTCACGACGGATTCGCGGCGGAACCCTCCCGCCATGCGCCGCTGAACTGGCACTACCCAGAGTGGGAGCGCCAAATGCGCTGGATGCGCGCCTGCGGCGTCAACGCGGTCGAGTTTGCCACCATGCTGGAGTTCAACCGAATTCCGTCAACCGACTTTGAGCGCAAGAAGATAGCGGACCGCCTGAAGCTGCTGGAGCTGGTCCACAAGCTCGGGATGCAGTTTGGCTACCTACTAACCAACACGGTGGTGAGCACTGTGCCGGACGGAGAGGCGCCCGGCGCGCAGCTTGGCAACCGCGCCAAGACGCTCTGCCCGCGAGAGCCCGGCAACTTCGAGAAGACGCTCGATATAGCCCGCTTCTACATGAAGACCTACCGCGAGGCGGACTTCTTCGAGCAGTTCGCGGCAGACTGGGGCGGGTGCGAATGCGGCAAATGCGGCGTGGGAGACTACCTGCGCTACGTCCGCGCCCAGGCCGAGATTGCCGCCGAGTTGAACCCAAAGGCGAAGCTCTTCGCAGACACCTGGTGCATCGCGTTCTGGCGCAAGAACCCGATGGAGGGCGGCTGGCGGGCCGTGTTCGACCACGAGATAGAGGGTACCCGCGAAGTGATAGCCGCCCTAGGAAGCCTGCCGAAGAACGTACACATTGCCATGCCGTGCCACCATCTCTACAGGCCGCTGGCCTTCAAGGAGTATGGAGGCAAGGCCAAAACGCCCGTCTTCCCCACAAAGGCTGACCTGGCGAAGGTCCGCTCCCTCGGGCGCGATACGCTGGCCTGGACGCACTTCGTAATGGACGACGATGCCTACCGCCCCCCTGCCTGGGGCATAGTCCACTGCGAGGTCCGGTACATCGCCGACCTGCTGCGCAAGCTCAAGGCCGCCGAGGTAAACCGAGTGGTGGGCAATCTCTATCTCCCTATGCTGCAGCTTGGCAACACGTTCGCCTTTGGCAAACTCAGCCGCGAGCCCGATATGGAGGTGGGCAAGATCGTGTCGGACTTCGCCTCTCTCATGGCGCATCCTGCGGACAGGGCGGCGCTGGACGACGTGCTCCGATGGATGGAAAACCACAGCTACTGGCAGGAGCAGATGCCCGAGGATGGCAAGCTGCCGCCGATGGAGTGCTCGCTTAGCAAGGAAGAGGCTATTCGAGCCGCCGACGCGATACGACCAAACCCAAAGCCCGACCTACCCTTGCCCTATCCCGCGGCAGACTGGCTTGCGGACCTGCGTCGGTCGCTTGGCCGCATGACCTGGGCTGCCTAAGGGCGCCCTTCGAGGAACACCAAATGTACAGACTTGCACTTACCGCTGCAATGCTGCTGACGGGCTTGTTTGCGAAAGCCGACACGCTGCTCCTGGGCTGCGCGGACGGATCGCTGAAATGGTACGACACAACCACCGCGAAAGTAACTCGAAGCATTGCCGCGCACACCGGTCCGGTAACGGCAGTTCGCG
>VFKD01000682.1 GCA_009885735.1 bacterium | reverse complement strand
CAAAACCCGCTCGCCCTGAGCGCGCTTCAGCCGCATCGAAGCGCAGTCGAAGGGTGCGGAGGACCGCGGTGCCCATAACGTAAGTATCACCAAAACCCGCTCGCCCTGAGCGCGCTTCAGCCGCATCGAAGCGCAGTCGAAGGGTGCGTCGTCGTATGATCGCCGTTTCGGTCGTATCCATCTTGTCCTCTACCATTTCGCATTCATCGCAAGTCTAGGATGTTCGGTCACGTTCTGGCTGCCGCTGTGTGCACACAGAGTGTGATACATCAACACGTCTCCGCGCCGAGGGGTAAGTTCGAGAGGCTCGCCAATGCCTGCCAGGTCAAGATTTGTGTTGAGCACATGCATCATCTCGAATCGCTGCGGGTCAGAGAGGGCAAGCGCTTCGATCTTCTTGTGCGAGCCCGGCCAAACTATCGTACCTCCTCCACGCGGCTCCACATCACTTAGAAAGGTCATCGTTGCCACGCGGAAGGCGCGGGGAAAGGTCTTGTGTCCGTGCGCCTCTATTGCGTGGTCGATGTGCGGGCTAGGCCAGGTCCACTCAGACGCCGTGGGAAACACATTGATGACGTAGGCTGCATCTGGCGCCTTGAAACCACGGTCTTCGGCCAGCGTCTCGGCAGCGCAGAGAAACTCGCGCGTGTAGCAGGCCACTAGCAACGGCTCCGTGTAGCCTGTGTGGTTGGTCTCCTTGGCGGCTCTCGCCCATGTGGAGCGGTCGTATGGGTCCGCCTGAATCACGCGCCACATGGCGTCTGCCGCCGCCTTGCTCACTGCGTCGGGAATGAGGCCCTGCAGGTGCAGGTAGCCCATCTCGCGGTATGACTCTATCTGCTCTGGTGTCAGCGGCATCGGCTGTTTCCCCGTACGGCCTTGGCTCTCTCATATTTCGGCCTCGCCTTGCTCCGCTCCTGCTCAGCATCTTGCCGCCGCGACTTCAACGAGTCTGGACTCGTAGAGTCGGTCAGAAGAAGTACGTCAGAGCGTCGTTGGCCTCCGTGATCTTGCCGTCCGCCACCATCTGGTCCACCAGCGCCTTGATCTCCGGGGCCTTTATCTTCTTTTGCAGCATAGACGAAATATGCTTTTCCAGAGTGCTGCGTTTGCGCGGTCGCGAGAGTTTTGCAGATTTGGAGAGCAGCTCGATGACCCTGCTGTAGCTTGCGTCGACGGGCGGCGCCAAGGCGGATTTCACTTCGAGGATATCTGTAATGCGCTTGCAGCGGAGACCCTGCTGGGTGAGATGGAGCACAAGAGGATCGAAGCCTGTATCCTTGGATAAGATAAAGTACTGCGCCTTTGGAGATGTTGCAAACCGATTTCCCAGGTAATAGGCGATGTGAAAGTCGAGCGCGTTGCGCCCGCTTCCCTCCGCCTTAATCCATGACATTCTGGATCCCAGCTTTTGAGCCGCCTGAACCAGCTCAAAAGGGATGCTCTTCTGCGCGTGCCCCACGAAAACCGTGACGCGAACGATTGCCGGCAGCAGGCTGAGGTCCATGCTCTGAATGTTCTCGAAATCCACCAACAGGCCGAGCGGGGCTTCAGGCGCCTTGCACTTTGCCGGAAGAGCGGAAATGAGATCGGAGTACGGTGCCATCGGAATCTGATCATCCCCAAACATAAAGGGATCGTCATACTCTGGCTCAGGAGATGGATCGGGCTTTCGTCGCATCTCTGTCAGTGCTCCAGCATCTGCCGGATGAGAGTAAAGACCTCCGGCCTTTGCTCTGCCCACAGCCACTCTGCCTCGATGGTGAATCCATCAGTGACCTGACTGGCATGCGGACCCGACGTCGTCACCCGGTAGGTGTAGCCTGGGTCATCCTTACGGAGCAGGCGCACCCACTGCTCGAAGGTAATCGGGCGGTCTGAGGCGAGCAGGTGCCTCTCCTCCACCGAGAGCGTCGTGTTCAGTTTCGGTTGGGCAGCACGGCAGCGTCCCGTCCGGGTAGTCGCCGGGCTGTCGGTCCTAGCCTCGATTGTCGTTTGCGTCATGGCGGTTGCTCCTTGCAGTCTACTTCGCGAGCCGCGAGCTCGTCCCCTGTTGGTCTATTATGCCGCACTTGTGTACGTCCAGGTGCAGCTCAAAGTGGTAACCTGATGCAGTTGCATTTCGTCCTATCACCGACCATCTCACATCCTCATCTGGGCGCCGAACGGAGGCCGGCCAAAATGAACAACCATTGGACTTATCTCCGTCTCACACTCGCCTTGGCTGCTGCCTTTGCGCTTTCCGGCTCAATTGAGGCGCGCGGCCAGGCTCAGGATGTTCCTCTTAAGTCCAAATTCGCCAAGATCCAGGTCATCCATTCTCGGGCTGCCGACATTGCACGCGCATTCGGCATGCCGGTACTTGGCGAGGAGAGGGATCCACAGCGCGGTAACTCTGAAGGTCCGCTGGGAAACCTCATTCCAGACGGAATTTATGATCTCTTCGCGGTAACGACAGACAACACCATCGTTGTCTCATTTGATACGCTTCAAGGTCTGGAGGATATGAAAGAACTTATCCGCCTGCTCGATGTAGAGCCTGTAGCAATCTTCGTTCGCGCCAGGGCGGTGTTGACCGCGAGCGATAGGTCGGGGGTAAGACGGATGTCAGAATCGTCAGCAGAGGCACGAAGTCAAGGCGACCGCAGCGTTCATCTCAAGTCCAGTTCCGACGCGGGTGGGCTCCAGGCCGGCGCTGCAAGGCTGACTAAACAGACGTTCGACCTCGACGTCCGCGCCCGGCTCCTCGGGAATGGGAAGATAAGCCTCGACGCCGACTGGTACGTAGACCTTGTCTGGAGCGTACCCGGCTCAGCCAAACCGGTTCGCCACAGAAGTGTAATGAGGTCCAACGCAGTGACCTCAAGCGGCAAAACGGTCACAGTCTCCCGCAGTACCCTCAAGCTGCCGTCCGGCAAAGTGGAGCTGCTCCTTGAAATCACGCCCATACTTCTGGAGAGGGCGGCGAAGGCAGGCTCCACGCCGCCCTCCGGCGCACCGAACTCCCGGAGGTAACCGAGATGTCTCGGAAAGTTGCGCCGGCACTTCGGCGAATGGCCACAGCGCTAACTGCCCTATCGTTCTGCTTCACTCAGGCGCGGGTGGAGGCGCAGAGACCCGCACACAAGGACCCGACGCTCGAGCTGCCGCGCTCGCTTCCGCCGCTCGAGGTTCGAGTATTTGGGCAGAAGCGGTGGCTTCAGGGGGTTCCGGCATCCTTTCGCATCATTGTGAGCGACCATCGCACCGGCAAGCCCACTCCCGCTCAGGTGGAGGTCCTTCTCATCGCCCGTGAAGGAACTCGCGCGGCGAATTCCCCTATCAAGGTCTTCGTGGGGCCAGTTGACGGGAATGGGACGCTCTCGCCCCAGATCGACACCACTCACATCGTGCCGGGTAGATACCTCCTGCGCGTGGTCGCCTGGGCGGAGATTGGGCTGGATCGGCTCGAGCAAGAGATCACCGTACACGAGGACGGCAAGGCTCAGATACTAGTCACCACGGACAAACCTCTCTATCAGCCCGGTCAGATTATTCACCTGCGTGCGTTAGTGCAGGATTCCGTCTCCAAGACTCCTCTCTCGCGGGCGCCGATTACGTTCGAGATAGAAGATGGCCGCGGCAACAAGGTGTTTCGCGAGACGGCAGACGTATCGCGATTCGGAGTGGCTTCAGCAGATTTTGAGCTGGCCGACGAAGTGAACATGGGAGAGTACGCGGTTCGCGTTCTGCATCCCAATGCACGCACAGTGAAGAAGATTCGGGTCGACCGGTATGTGGTGCCCACGTTTACGGTCGCCGTCGCGACTACGAAGCCATACTACCGTCCGGGAGAGACGGTGACTGGAGAAGTTAAGGCCACCTACCTGTTTGGCAAGCCAGTGGCAGGAGCGGACATCTCATTGAGCATCCTGGAAGTGACATCCGCGCGCAGAACTCTCGCGGAGATGCGCGGCAGGCTTAACGCAGATGGCATGTATCGATTCGAATCCACACTGCCGCGAGATATGGGACGACTGACGAATGGCAGGGTCGAACCTCGATTGGCGATCACCGTTAACGTTCGCGATGCCGCTGGACGGAACCGGCAGGCGTCGCTTCAGGCGCCCATCGTTCGAAACGGTCTTCTGCTGGCGGTTGTCCCAGAGAGCCCGCATCTGTTGCCTGGCGTATCGAACCGATTCTTTGTCCGCGCGTACGCACCGAATGGAAGTGCGGCATCAGGCGTGAGCCTAACCATTCGGCGCGGGGCCAAGGAACAGGCAACATCGCTGAAGACAGACAGCTTTGGAATCGCCGTGTACACTCTGACGCCTGAAGGCAAGAACGCCGAGTTCGCCGTGATCGCCAAGGCCGCGAACGGTGATACTGCGGCCTATTCATCAAGCAAATCTCTCAACATTCCCCTCGGCGCGATCTCTCTGCGTCCTGATCGTACGCTCTTGAAGGTCGGAAACATCTTGAAGCTCACCGCCTTTGCGTCCGCGCCGAGCAAGCTGCCGCCCTCGGAATCGAGGCCTGGATACAGTCAACGTCTTGCTCCTCGAGCTGACGCGATGGTCTATTTCGACCTCATTCACCGGGGGCAGACTGTCCACACATCGGCGTCTCGACTGGTGAACCGGCGAGCGACCGTGTCGCTGCCACTCACCGAGCAGATGTCCGGCGCGCTGCAGATAAACGCCTATGTGATAGATGCCGCGGACCGTGTCTCGATGGACACAAAGATGGTCGTGGTCCTAGCCACCGGCGGGCTCACTATCGATGTGCGCACGGACCGGGCGGAGTACAAGCCGGGATCGGATGCGACTCTACGCTATGCGGTGTCGGATGCTCGCAAGCGTCCCGTGGCAGCCGCACTGGGCGTGGCGGTGGTGGACGAGGCGGTGTACTCTCTCTCCGACCTCAAGCCTGCCCTTCTTGAGAGTAGCCTGCTGGACCTGGACCGAGCGTTGGAATTGCCGGTCAAAGAGAGGCAGGTTTCAGGACGGCCGGTGTTTCGTGTGCGGGGGCTCACGCTGCGTGATCTCCTGAGTGGAACAGCAGATGAGCTCAATGAAGCACCGCGACAGCGCGCAGCGGCTATGCTCCTGGCTACGCTCAATGCTGGACCGACCTACGGCTGGCAGGAGAATACCTACCTGTCGCGTTGGACCCTGGTGCGAGCCATAGCCGTTGAGCACATTAGAAAAGTGAAAGCAAGGATTGCCGCGGCGGTCTCCAGTTACTGTCGGTCGAGGGACCAGCAGCTGCTGGCGAAGGAGGGGTTATGGAAGCTGGTAGACCTCGCGTTTCTTCGGCCCGACGATCTGATCGACCCGTGGGGCACGCCGTACAGTGTTTCGCTCATGAGTGATGAGAGACCTTGGTTCTGGAGCTACTCGAATAGACAAGCCCAGTTAGAAAAGTACAGGAAGAATCCAAATTCCAGGTATTCCGATGGCTTCGACCTACTGAGCGCTGGGCCGGACCGTAGGTGGAAGACATCAGACGACGTCAGCGCCTATTCAGCGCGTTACGGGTTGTTTGGTGGTGGTGGCGGAGGCCTTGGTGGTGCTGGAGGAAGATTTGGCGGCGGGGCCATGTTTGGAGGGATGCCTGGCGGACGGAACCCCACGTACTCCCCGATGGGTTCCGCCGCGGGCGCCGATCCGGCGCCGACGGAGCCTGACACATCTCGCGTGCGAGAGTTTTTCCCCGAGACCATGTACTGGAATCCGCAGATTATCACGGACGAGAACGGCACCGCCGAGGTGAACATCCCAGTTGCGGATTCGATCACGACCTGGCGCGTGAGCACATCGGGCAGCACCGCGCTTGGCCAAACCGGCGCTGTGAGTACGCCGCTCAGGGCCTTTCAAGAGTTCTTCGTCGATGTAAGCCTGCCAACTGCGCTGACCAAGGGCGATTGGATAGAGATTCCGGCAGCGGTCTACAACTATCTGGATGTCGGCCAGACGGTTTCGGTTAGTCTTCAGCGTGAACCCTGGTTCACTCCGTCCGGCGAGCTAACACAGAAGGTGACCCTCGGCAAGGGCGAGGTTAAGGCGGTCTACTTCCCAGTTCAGATCGATCAGGCCGGCAGCCATACCCTCACGATAACCGCGATTGGCAGCAAGCTCTCGGATGCCATTAAGCGAACCGTTGAGGTGGCGCCAAGTGGCGAGCAGCGGGAGGTCACTCTATCAGACCGGCTTTCGGGCGCCATCGAGAGAACCGTGACGTTCCCTGCGAATGCGCTCCCAGAGGGGCAGGAGCTCACCCTCAAGCTCTTCCCAGGCGCCTTTAGCCAGGTGGTGGAAGGTCTTGAGGGAATTCTCCGGGTGCCAAACGGATGCTTCGAGCAGACCTCCTCCGCAGCCTACCCGAACGTCCTCGCGCTGCAATACTTGAGCCGCTCGAACAAGGCTTCCCCGGAAGTCAAAGCGAAGGCCGAGGCACTGGTTAACACGGGGTACCAGAAACTCGTGACGTTCGAGGCGCCTGGAGGAGGGTTCTCGCTCTATGGCAGGGCGCCGGCGGGCCTGATGCTGACAGCGTATGGTCTACTGCAGTTCGCTGAGATGTCGCAGGTGCAGTTCGTAGACCCTGGCTTGATAGCGCGAACTCAGACCTGGCTGGCAAATCAACAAGAGCAGGACGGTACATGGCGCGACGCCGGGTCACACCTGCTGCAGAGCGGCGCGAGTACCGCGGATGACACGCTGCGCACCACGGGCTTTGTGGCTCACGCGCTCGCGGAGAGCGGCTACAAGGGAGCCGGCCTGCCAAGGGCGCTGAGCTACCTCCAAACGCATGCAGGCGAAGCAACAGATGCCTACACTCGAGCGCTCCTGCTGCTGGTGCTTGCGGGTGATCGATCCGATCCGGCGCTTGGTCAACAGCTGACCTCGGAGCTCCTTGCGAATGCAATTGAAGCGGACGACGGCCTCTTCTGGCGCAGCGAACGTGGAACGTGGAGCGGCGCAAAGGAGGCGTCCGCAGATGCGGAGACCACGGCCCTGGCTGCTTATGCACTCATCAAGTCCGGCTCGAATGCAGCTGCGGCAGACAAGGCGCTGGCCTCCGTTGTGCGGACTCGGGGAGGGCACGGCACGTGGGCATCTACCCAGGCCACGGTATGGTCGCTGAAGGCGCTGGTGGCGTCGAGCGGATTCCGCAGCGCTCGCGGAGAGTACACTGTTACGGTCTCGGTGAATGGCGAGAAGGAGGAGAGAGTTGCGATAAGTGCGGACCAATCGGACCTGCTTCACCAGGTGAACCTGACCCGTCTCATTAGGTCTGGTGATAACCGCATTCGGCTTGCCGTAGTTGGCGACACCACGGCAATGTTCCAACTGGTGGCACGGTACTACTCGGCGTGGAAGAGTGAGGCCCAGGTGGACGCCATAGTGCCGCTGTCGCTTAGGGTCCATTACGCATCGACGATTGCTGCCCTGGGAGACTTGAGGGATGTAAGCGTCAGCCTGACGAATACATCCAGCCGGCCGGTCGAACTTCCACTGGCGGATATCGGTATTCCGCCTGCTCACACGGTCGCTCCGGATGAGCTCGACCGAGCAGTCTTGGACGGCCGGATCAGTAAGTATGTACTCACCCGAAACCGCCTGCACCTCTACTTCGGAGGTATGGAGCCGGGCAAGACTGTGACGATTCCGTTTCGAATGCGCGCGGACTATCCAATTCGCGCCCTCACGCCTCCCAGCACAGCCTACCCGTACTACAACCCCGAGAGGGCTGCTGTGGTTGCACCCACCAAGATCGAGGTTCACCGCTGAGGCAGCCTAGCTAAGGCACACTTCCCTGCAGTATCTTGACCAGCTTCGCACTGTCGATATTCCCGCCGGACACGATGCAGACAACCTTACCCGTGCCCGCCTTGCCCGACAGCGCGCACGCAACGGGAGTCGCTCCAGCTCCCTCTGCGATCACGTGATTGTGCTGCGCCACGAGGCAGAGTGCTTCGGCAACTTCAGCCACGGAGGCGACCAGCGAACCGTCCAGCAGCTCCTTGGCCAGCTCAAACATTTCGGAAAACACACGCGGTGCGCCGATGCCGTCCACAAGGCCTGGGGTGTACGGGACCTACGCCGGTCGGGACGCGGCCAAGGAGGCAGAGAGAGGCACAGCAGTGTCTACTTCTGCCGCGAACAGTCGCTAAGCAACAAATATGACAAATTCGCTGAGCAGTAACACAGAGGGGTAGTCGGCTGTATTGACCTTTCCCCCAGTTCGTGATATTCTATCCAAGATTCTGGAGGGGGAATAGACATGAGAATTAAGCTGGCTGCCGCGACGGCGCTCGTCTGCACGACGTTCTTTTTCCTGACCAGCTGCGGCGGCGGCTCCGGCGGCGGCAGGTTTACCGGAATAGGCAAAGTCGAGGGCTATGCGTTTACCGACGGAGCCGGAGCGGTGGTACTTCAGCGGTTAGCTGCGGGTGGACCAGGGTTAACGCCGGTGAACAATGCATCGGTTACGGTTCCGGGCGGCACGCCTGTTGCGACCAATTCAATCGGCAAATTCCGATTGACAGGACTGAAGGCGGCGTCCTATAAACTGTCGGTAACGCCCAGCGGCGGGGCAAAAACGGATTTCCTGGTAACGGTAGTCGGAGACGCCACGGTGCTGGTTGGGGAGCCGTCCATTACGCGGTCGGCGGCGGTGGATCAGGCGAAGCTGAAAGCCCTGACGCTGGGTCCCGCGACGCAGGTCCTTGTGGTCGGCGCGCTCAGCCCGCTACCGAGCGGCACGGTCGTGAAGGGCGCAATGGCCAGCGCGGGAGCCTCGTCCGATCCGGGAATGCGGCTGGCATCCGAGCATTGGGTGTTCATGCTGGACCGGTACAGCGACTTTCTCTATTCTCATCCGGTGCAGTACCTGTTGATCGACGCGGCGACGGGCCACGAGACGGTGGTCGACGCGCAGTCCTGGCCGCTTATCAATGGCGTTAACTTCTTCAAGGACCAGGATGCGAGCTTGCTGGCCGGTGAAGTCGCGCAAGCGCCTTCCGATGTCACTCCTGCTCCTCCGACCCGCGCCGCTGGTTCGGGCTTAATCTCTCCAACGCGCCATCATGTCGAAGGCTGTGCGACCGGCGGGAAGACGTGGGTCATTCAGCTCATTGGCGGTCGCGAATATCAGATGTCCAAAACGTATGTGCAAATGAGTGAGATGCTTGATCACGCATTCGGCTCGACTCCGAACATTCGCACAACCAACGACACCCGTGGCCCCAAGGACCCTCTGCAATACCTCAATGAGCAGATGGACTATATCAAGAGAAACGCGGAGCCGTGCGACACCGTATTGATCTTTGTCTATGCTCACGGGTATGACGGCGGTGCGTTCGACCTGGAGTACAACGGAGGGTTCTTCACGACGGGAGACCTGCAGACGCTGACGCCGGACAGCTTCAATTTCGATGGCCTGAAGGCGTGCCACCTGCACATCTATCTGGACGGTTGCTGGTCTGGAGACTGGATTCCGAAGCTTGCGCCGAAGCTCATTCCAAAGACGGGCCTCGACGCCACTATTATCACGTCTACCGACGGTGAACACCGCGCTCTCGGGAGCGGCTTGCGACACGCGGCGCTGCCGCCTTTCCAGAAGGGGGGGCTGATATTCAGCCAGTTCTTCTCGGAGGCGGTCGGGACGATGTCGGGTGGCATGTACGATCCGATCTCGGCATTCGACGCGACAATCAAACGGCTGGAGGACGAGTCCGGCAGCGCTGGAGTGCGTCCATGGTGGGCGAGTTCTGCGCTGAACGCCGGGCCTCAGCTCTGGGTTCGTCCGCGGCAGCCGAGCGAGACCTGCGGCCCGTATCGGGCTGTGCTGCTCGACCACAACCTGAGCGTTGGTGGAGAGGTGAAGTACGCAATAGGGACCCATGTTCCACTTGCCCGCATTACGGGCGGGCACATTCAAGGTACGGACACGGGCTGTACTTCGGAGCATCTACACGGGGCGATTGCGATCGACGGCCACACATTTACCGACCCGGCTGGTAGCGGCTGCGGACATGGGAAGATCGTGGTGGTGCAGCCGCAATAGGATGTGGTCCATGGGCTGAAAGAAGGTTGGGGCCGCCCTGCGAAATGTCGTGCCGCCTATGTTGCGTATCTGTAAAAATAGCGCCCGACCTAGCTCAGGCGATTTCTCAAGAAGCTGAATTCCAGCGTGCCAACCGCGGACCGGGCGTGCGCGCCTATGATCGGGCCGTAGACTTCGAGTATGAGGTCCTCACCAGACACAGGCGATGGAACCCAGGCGCGGAGTTCACCATGCCGAAGACCCGCAGCCATGCGGTGACCCGATCCAGGTCGCCGAGTTCTCGCTTGAGGCTGCCCAGCATCGAGAGGCAGGTCAACTTGGCCGCCTCGTACGCCTCGGCCTCAGACACTTCTGCACCGACCACCCAGAGGCTCTGCGACCGACCCGTCCAGGTTCTGCGGGCCGTGTCCGGAGATGTACGCGCGGTTGCCATGGACTCGCACGAAAGCGAACGGCAGGACAACTCCCGGCAACTTCTGCCACGGACGCGACCAGCGAGCCGTCCAGCAGCGCTAGCGCCAGGCGATTGCTGTGGCGCCGACCGACAGGTCGGAGGTCAGGTTGACCTGCGAACCGCCCGTGGCGCCGACTCGGTAGACGTCGTAGGCGTAGTTCCACCCGCCGCTGGTATCTTTCGAATAGAGCAGGTAGGCCGAGTCGGGTGACCAGTACGGATCGAAGAGCCAGGTTCCGGCGAGCGCCTTGAGGTTCGTCTTGTACCCGCTGCCGTCCGGGGCGATGGTGGCGATGGCCCCGTAAACCAGTGCCGACGAATAGTGGCGGAACGCGATCCGGGCCCCGTTTGGGGACCACGCGGGACTAAAAGCGTTGCCGCTATACAGAGTCCGCGACTTCCCGTCGGCGAGAGTGACAATCCGGATATCAATATAGCTCGAATGGTCCACGACCACTTGCGTGGCATCCGGGGAGAAATCCCACGCATTCCCTACTTCCGGCCACGGGACCGTGGACCCTGAGTCATAATGCACACCGAAGGAAACGAGAAAGGCCAGCGGAGTTTCCGGCACCGTTGGCACGCCGGAGCCGTCAAACCCGACCTGGGCCGTATACAGACCCACGCTCGCAGCGTCGGCCGTCCCGTCCGTTTTCCATCGGCGCGCAAACCCGGCGATCACGGCGCTGCCGGCGGTCTCTCCCGGAGCCCACTTAAAGCCATAGTGCAGCGGCTGGAGGCTCGGGTCGTTCGTGAGTTGGACCGCAGGGCTAGTAAGGCTCAGGTCGTCCGGGAACGCGAAAACTTCGCGGCGCTGGGTGGTGCCGTCCGGATACTTTTCCATCCCGATGTTGACAGTCCGAAGGAACCAGCGCTTTCCTCCGTGAAGCAGCCGGCTCGGAGTGCCCGTCACGTCGGCGGGTAAGGCAGTCTTGCCGCTTCCGTCGGCATTCATCTTACTGGTACCGCTTCCGTACGAGAAGTAGATCGTTCCGATCGCGCCGCCGCCCTTCTGGGCGACTGCCGGTGAGATGACCGCGGCGAGGCCGAGAAGGGCTGCCGCGGCCAGAATACGTCGTGTGAATCGCAGCTTCATCGAATTCTCCTCTATTCTTTCTTTTGACGTCTGTAGACTACGCGACGTGGTTGTCTGCCCCGGCTTGGTGAGTGCGGGGTCGGGTCTACATGCCTATTCTAACGACCGTGCGTCACAGTACCGTCACAGAATCGGGCGTATTGGGAATTGATTTCAGGAGGTGCGCGTCGGGAGAATGGATGGTTGAACAGCGGAAGCCTGCATTTGTCACATTGCTCCGAAAAGTGGTGCAGGCTGTCAAATCGTCAT
>VFKD01000605.1 GCA_009885735.1 bacterium | reverse complement strand
TGCTGCGAGCCGCGGGAAGCGGCGAAGCAGTGGAATTTGGAGCGATTGTCATCCACCTTTCGCACTTTCCCGAGGCATCGCGTGAGCTCATCCTCGGCTGCAGCCTGCCGCTCGGAACAGTATTGGCCCAGGAGCAGATTCCGCATGTCGGCAGGCCGGTTGCGTTCATCCGCGTCGAGGCGGATGCGCGCATCGGCGCCGCGCTTGGAACGCTGCCGAGTAGGTCCCTCTATGGCCGGAGAAACCACATTGTCTCGCCAACCGGTCTGGTGCTTGCCGATATCGTAGAGATTCTCCCCGGCTAGGCACTGATGCGCATCGTTCAGCTGACGCCCGGCACGGGCAGCTTCTATTGCGGTACCTGCATGCGCGACAATGCCCTGGTCTCCGAACTGGTGCGCCAGGGCCACGACGCCGTCATGGCGCCGATGTACCTGCATCCCGCACTCGACGAACACTCGGCGACTTCGGGATTGCCCGTTTTCTATGGCGGCATCAACGTCTTCTTACAGCAGAAATCGAGACTGTTTCGGAAGACGCCTCGCTGGATCGACCAGCTCTTTGACGCGGATACGCTGCTGAAGTCGGCGGCCAAGCAGGCAGGCTCCACGAAGCCCCAGGATCTGGGCGAGCTGACCGTCTCCACCCTGCGTGGCGAAGAGGGCAACCAGGCCAAGGAGCTCGAGAGACTCTGTGACTGGCTGAGCCACCACTACAGGCCGGATGTCATTATGCTGTCGAACATCCTGCTCATCGGTCTGGCGAGGCGCCTCAAGCAGACTACCGGCGCGGCCATGGTCTGCACGCTGCAGGGCGAGGACTACTTCCTGGACGATCTCGGAGCCCCGCACTCAGCGGAAGCCTGGGCCGTCATCACCGAACGGGCAAAGGATATCGACCGTTTTGTGGCGGTAAGCGGCTACTATTCAGGCGTGATGTGCCGCAGGGCGCAGCTTGTGCCCGACAGGGTGGCCGTGGTGCATAACGGCATCGACCTTCGCGGCTATGGGCCTCCCGCCGAACCGCCGGCCACGCCGACAATAGGCTACTTGGCCCGGATGTGCTCGCTCAAGGGTCTCGATACTCTCGTCTCTGCATTCATCCTGTTGAGAGAGCGCGGCCGGGTCGCGCCGAACCTGAGGATAGCGGGCACGAAGACGGCGGCCGATGAGGCGTTTGTGACTCGTGAACTTGCTCGGCTGAAGCACGCTGGACTGCAAAGCGAGGCGGAGTTTCTGCCGAACATAAGCCGCGAGGAGAAGATATCGTTTCTCCAGAGCCTGTCGGTGCTCAGCGTGCCGGCCACGTATGGAGAATCGTTTGGCCTATACCTTCTCGAAGCGATGGCCTGCGGGGTGCCTGTGGTGCAGCCCATGCATGGCGCATTCCCCGAAGTCCTGGCTGCAACCGGTGGAGGCAGCCTCTACGAAGGCGATGGTCCCGAGCCTCTTGCGAATGCGCTGGAAGAGATGCTGCTGAACGATCCGGACCGACAGAGACTGGGAGCGCAAGGGATGGCGTCCGTACACGAAAGATTTGGAGTGGATCGAATGGCGAGAGAAGTGGCTTCCGCATGCGAAGCGGCGATAGGCACGGCAAAAAGTGGTGCATAACTTCCTCTACAAGCGAATTGCTCAGTTCGCCGAAACCGACATGGCAGGGATAGTTCACTTCGCCAACTACTTTCGCTTCATGGAGGAGGCGGAGCACGCTTTCTGGCGATCTATCGGCTATTCGGTCGTGATGGAGCATGCGGGCCTGCGCATCGGGTTCCCAAGGGTCAAGGTGGAGTGCGAATACAAGTCGCCGCTCCTCTTCGAGGAGTCGTTCTGCATCCGAGTGATTCCCGGAAGGATTGGCGAGAAGTCAATTCGGTTCTCCTTCGAGTTCGTTCGGTCCGACGAAACGACCCTCGTAGCGACCGGGACTATGACTGTCGTGTGTGTCGAATTCGCAGCGTCTGGAGAGATGAAGTCGATGCTGATACCCTCCGACATTCGCGCCGCACTTGAGCAGTAGCCGCACCCGAAGCTGACACGTGCCCCCTTGCAGGTAAACTGAGCCCATGGACCTGGTGCGTGTAGGAACTCGGGGCAGTGCCCTAGCCGTTAGTCAGACAGAGCAGACTGTGAATGCGCTCCGGCTGCTGCATCCCACGATGCGATTCGAGACGCAGATTATCCGCACAACCGGCGACGTTCGCGTAGATGTGCCGCTGGACCAGGTGGGCACGAAGGGGATGTTCGTCAAGGAGCTCGAAGAGGCCCTTCTGCGCGGCGACATTGACGTTGCGGTCCACAGCCTCAAGGACATGCCGTCCGAGCTTCCTCCCGGCCTCTCGCTTGCCGCCGTGCCCGACCGCGCGGATCCTCGCGATGCGCTTGTCGGTCCCGTGGACCTAATGGCTCTTCCTGCCGGGGCACGTATCGGTACAGGAAGCACTCGCAGGCGTGCAGCTCTGCTAGACGTTCGCCCAGACCTGGTCTGCAGCGACATTCGAGGGAATGTCGATACTCGACTCCAGAAGCTCAATGACGGCGAGTTTGAGGCACTCATCCTTGCGTGTGCCGGTCTTCAGCGGCTCGGCCTCGCGAGCCGAATACGGCAGCGGCTTAGTCCCCTCGTGTTCGTTCCTGCCCCCGGACAGGGAGCTCTCGCCTTGGAGGTTCGCACTGCTGATGCCAAGACCCAGGCGGTCCTTGTGTCCATCAACCACGCCGACACCGAGCCGGCCGTTCGAGCGGAGCGAGCGTTTCAGGCTGCGCTGGGGGGCGGATGCTCGACTCCCGCGGGCGCGCACGCATGGCACTCGGGCGGTAGCCTGCGCCTCGTGGTCATGCTGGCAAGATCCGACGGCAGCCTTGCCCGAGCCGAGCACGTGGGATCGCCCGACGACGCAGAAGCCATGGGGCAGCGTGCTGCCGCAGATGTAGCGAATGCCGGCTGATTTGACGCAAGTCCCAGCGCAGGTCGACTTCCTGGTGATCGGAAGCGGGCTCGCGGGACTTACCTATGCGCTGCACACTGCCCAGCACGGCTCGACGCTCATGCTCACCAAGAAGCAGAGGACCGAGTCGAATACAAACTATGCTCAGGGCGGCATTGCGAGCGTAAGCGCCGAGAACGACACTCCTGCTCAGCACGCCCTAGATACGATGGAGGCAGGCGCGGGCCTATGCCACGCCGACGCTGTGCAGATGCTGGTGGAGGAGGGACCTGAGCGCGTTGCGGAGCTGGTCCGCAGAGGGGCTCTGTTCAATCGGGATTCTGCCACTGGTCGCTTCGAGCTTGGGCTCGAGGGAGGGCACTCGCGCAACCGAATTGTACATGCGGCAGACCGCACTGGCCGAGAGTGCGAGCGGGCGCTGCTTGAAGGGGTGAAGTCGGCTCCCGGCCTCCATATACTCGAACACTTCTTCGTGGTCGATCTCGCGATTTCCGCCGCAGATTCGTCTCGTAGATGTGTCGGCGCCTACGTGTTGGATACGCACTCTGGACAAGTTCACCTCATTCGGGCCCGGTCCGTCCTTCTGGCAACCGGCGGACTTGGCCGCATCTACCGGCATACCACCAATCCTCCCGTGGCCACTGGCGACGGAATAGGGATGGCGTGGAGAGCGGGCGTGCCCGTAGCCAACATGGAGTTCATCCAGTTTCACCCCACGGCGCTCTTCCACCAGGAGGGAGGGTCGTTCCTCATCTCCGAGGCGGTGCGAGGCGAAGGGGGCGTTTTGCGCAACCTTGGTGGCGAGGCGTTCATGCCGCGCTACCACCCTCTCGCGGATCTGGCGCCTCGCGACGTGGTGGCGCGGGCAATTCACGCAGAGAGGCTCAGTCGCGGAGAGCCCTGCGTGTACCTCCACGTCCAGCACCTCGGCGAGGAGGTCCTGCGCAAGCGGTTCCCAACCATCTTCGCACGGTGTCTCGCGGTGGGCATCAACATGGCTACGGACCCCATCCCTGTCGCACCAGCGGCGCACTATGCGTGCGGCGGCGTTCCCACCGACCTAGACGGCAGGACGGAGCTTCCGGGCCTCTACGCTGCGGGCGAGGTGGCCTGCACCGGCGTGCATGGCGCCAACCGACTCGCGTCGAACTCGCTGCTCGAAGCGCTGGTATTTGGATTTCGCGCCGCTGCTCACGCAGTTTCGGCGGAGGCGCCTTCCATCACGGAGCACGCTTCACTCGCAGGCTTCGGCAGCAAGGCAGCTCCCGCCGACGAGGTTCAAGCCCGAATGACGGCCCTCCGAGCCATGATGGACGACCGAGTGGGCATTGTGCGCAACACCGCCGATCTGCAGACAGCGCTGGAGGCCGCCCGGAGTGAACTCGCGTGGGCGTCCGCCGCCTCCAACGAATGCAAGCCGGACGTCGATCTGCTGGAGCTTCGAAACGCAGCGCAAGCGGCAGTGCTGGTGATCCGCTCCGCCATCGAGCGCAAGGAGAGTCGGGGATTGCACTACAGCACGGACTTTCCTGAGCGCGATGACGCGCAGTGGCAGCACGACACGGTTCTGAGGCCATAATCCTCGGACCGTTTCGTGCTGGAGTCGAACGGCGTAACACGGCGCACGCAATGTAGGGGCAAAGCATCCTCCGGGAAGGTTTCCATCAAACTCGAACAGTCACACGCGGATGCTTCGCCCGCGCTCCGAAGAGGGGTTCGTGGCATGCGCGTCTCGCGCATGGACTTTCACGGGCGGGACGCCCGTGCCACGATTCGACTTCGGCGGGACGCCCGCGCTCCGACGACTGACGCAGATCAATTCACCCCAAACAACTCCTTCGCATCTGCCGGCTGCGCGCCGTACTCGCTTATCTGAAACGCCTCCGCATACACACAGCTTATAGGAGCGCCCAGCTTTCGCGCCCACTGCTCGGCACGCGAGAAGTAGCGCGCGCGGATCCACTCCGTGCGCTCCGCCTCGCCGTTCGGCACCTCCGCAAAGACTCCATCGTTGAACGGTAGCCACTCGAAGAACTGGCTCTCGTGAGCGCAGACCATCTCCACCTTCGTGTCGATTGTGCGGTCAATAGGAACCACCACGTCCGGCCGAAACGTGCATCCTTCGGTGAATCGGTCCTGCCAATAGGCGAAAACCGGCATCTTGCTTAGGTGCCCAACCTCCGGGCACATCGGAGGTACCGTGAGCATGTAGGTGGCGTCCAGGACGAGCTGGGCCGTATATCGGTGGTCCCGATGGTAGTCGTTCGGCCTGTTCAGCAGCACCAGGTCTGGTCCAGCGCCGGACGGGCCGAATCCGCGAATGATCCGGACCATGGCATTGGTCAACTCGGGCGTTACATAGACCTCGCCGTCGGGAACGTTCATGCAATCGTACTCGGCGCCTACGAGAGCGGCTGCCCGAAGGGACTCTTCCCGCCGCCTCTCTATCAGAGCGGCTGGGTTGCGGATGTACTCATTCAGGAAGTGTCCGCGCCGTCCGTCGGTTACCGACAACATCTTCACCTTCCATCCAGCCCGAGAGAGGTGGGCAATCGTGCCGCCAATAGCGCTCTCGTTGTCGTCCGGGTGGGCTCCTATGCACAGAACGTATCGTGGTGCCATGGCGTAATCTCCTCGTGTCGGCAGCGTCAGTAGCACTATTCACAAGTCGATGTGTTGTGTCCTTTACCACAACCGGCAACTTTGGCACGAAAATTGCATATAGGGAGAGTAGAGCTTGGACGTGCCTGGCCACCGCAGTTGCAAGTGTGACTATCCGGCCTCAAGAAACGTAGTGATAATCCAGTAGATCGGCGTGTTCTGGCGTTGCATAGCTGCGCATGGTCTGGCTTTGTGGAAAGATACTGAGCCACAGGCCGGCACAGTTGGAACAGCGCAGCAGAGTTCATCGTCATAGGCAAGGACCCGTCCGGAGCTCCCCCACCGGATAGGACGAGAATTGGGGAGCGAGCGAAACGATGCGTACCAACAAGACGACTATGGCGTGCCAAGAAACGGTCCTGGCGGCTGCGAATTCGACTGCAGTAGCAGAGAATCCAAACTTCATTCACCAGCTCACTCGGCAGCGCCTGCTTAGTGCAGACGAAGAGATTCGCTTGGCGATCCGCTCACGAGAGGGAGATGCCGACGCGAAGGACAGGCTCGTGGAAGCGAACATGCGCCTCGTTATTAACATTGCGAAGCACTACTACTCCACGCTTGTTCCCTTCGAGGACCTCGTGCAGGAAGGCGCCATAGGCCTGATGACCGCCACCGAGCGGTTCGACCCCTCAAAGGGCTACCGCTTCAGCACCTATGCGACGCACTGGATTAAGCAGTCGATAAGCCGCGCCCTCGACAACAAAGCCCGTGCCATTCGAGTGCCCGCGCATGTCTCGGAGACCCTTCGCAAGATCGAGCGCGTTCGGATTGCGTTCATCCGCGAGACCTCGGAGGAGCCCACCATTGAGCAGATCTCGGAGAAGATGGAGATGCCGCCGGGCAAGGTGGCCGCTTTCATCTTGGCAGGGCAGGACCCCATCTCGCTGGATATGCTGGTTGGCGACGAGGAGAACACCTCCCTGGCATCGCTGATAAACGACAAGTCCGCGGCGGACCCTCAGGAGTCAGTCATTCGCCGCGAAATACGCGATGAGTTAATGCAGATTCTGGAGACCCTGACCGCCCGCGAACGCAAGGTGATGACAATGCGCCTTGGATTCGCCGGAGATGACCAGCACGTGCTTCAAGACATTGGTGAGAAGCTCCACATCTCCCGTGAGCGCGTGCGCCAAATAGAGGGTCAGGCGATCAAGCGCCTCCGGAGCTTGGCCCGCCGCAACCAGCTTAGGGACTATCTCACCGAGTAAGTCCTATCCTGGCGCCGGCCTGCCGCGACGAGATCTCACCATCCGCACTATCATATCCAGCTCGTCGGACCGCATCACTCTAGCTGCAAGGACGAACACTCCAATGCCGGCCCCGCCGGCCAACACCACCGCGCCGAGCGCCTGAAGCTTTGCCCCTGCAGTCGCTAGGCCGGTCTCGGTCCAGCGAGTTATTGCCCAGCACACTGCGCCCGCGGGAATGCTGGCCACGGATGTGCGCACAAGCGTTGTCACCAGCCTTGCCCCCTCGAAGCCTCCGAGTCTCTTTCGAAGAACGCTGATCATAGCAACTGCGTGGAGCGCTGCGGCGATCGTTGTTGCTAACGCTAATCCCCGTATCCCGAGGCCGAAGGTGGTCATGAAGAGCGGGTTCATGGGCAGGAAGATGACCGTGACGGCCGTGCCGATAATCACCGGCGTCTTGGTGTCCTGCAGCGCATAGAAGCTGCGAGTGAGCACAGACTGGATAGACCACGCGCAGATGCCGAGGCAGAGGTAGACCAGCGCAGGAACCGCTAGCGCTGTATCTTCCGGCAGGAACTTTCCGTGCTGGAGCAGCAGCCGAATGATGGGCGCGGCAAGCAAAATCATGAGCACGGACGCCGGAATGGTGAGGAACAATAGGGATCGAACGCCTTGTGACGCTGTCCTGCGCATCTCGGAAAGCTGGTTCGCCGCCGCCTGCGCGCTGAGAGTGGGAAAGATGGCCACAGCCATGGCCTGTGCGAAGACACCCAGCGGCACCTGCATGATGAGGCTCGCGTTGCTGAGCGCGGCCATGGGGCCGTTTCCGAGGGTGGAAGAGAAAGCGCGGTTTATCCAGATGCTCACCTGCGGCAATGCAACCCCCAGGATGACCGGGAGCATCAGTTTCCAAACCTTCATCACGTCTGGGTCGCGCCAGTCGAACGATACCTTGAACTGCATGCCGCCCCGCGCTACCGCCCAGAGCTGCAGCGCGAAGTTTCCCGTGATAGCGCCAAACAGAGCGCCCCAACAGAGGCCCTGCATGCCCAGCCAAGGCGCGAGCACGACTCCGCCGAGGATGATCCCAAGGTTATAGATAATCGGTCCGAGCGACGGGATGAAGAACTTGCCTCGCGCATTCTGCGTGCCCATCATGAGACCGCCCATGAAGAAGCAGATCTGCGCGGGCAGGACGATGCGGGTGAGCGGAACTGTCGCAGCGATCTTGCCCTCGTGTGCGCTGAAGCCGGGGTTCACTAGGCGAACCAGCGGCTCTGCGAAGATCTCGCCCAGCACGACCGCGAACGACACGACAACGAACATCACGCAGGCGACGGTGCTGAACACTTTCCAGGCCTTCTCCTCATCGCCGTGCGTGAGTTTCTCGGTGAAGACAGGGATGAACGCGGAACTGAGGGCTCCGCCGGCGATGAGGTAGAAGAAGAGGTCCGGGATCTGAAACGCGCCGAAATAGACGTCGGCCTCGAAGTTCTGGCCAAGCTGGTGCGAGATGACCGCGTTGCGCACCACGCCCAGCAGGCGGCTGGCGAGCATCGCGAGCATCATGATGGCCGTGCCGCCGGCTATTCGCCTGGCGGCGGATCCGGACGGCTCATCGGGAGGCGTGGGAGTCTGTGACATTTCAGCTAGTAGTCTACCTGGCTGAATGCAGTCCCTAACCAAACACTGCCCAGCACCATTCGCCTGCTCGCGCCAGTTACAGCAGGCAGGTTTGATGGCCGACTGCGAATCGTCTGATAGCCCAGCACCGCGAACGCAACAGCCTCGCGATCGACCGCTGAGAAGCCGTACTCTTCGAAGCCGCAGAGTTTCTCGGCGCCGAGGCGATCCGCAAGCATGCGCATCAGCGTTGGATTTTGCGTTCCGCCTCCGCCCACAAATATGCGGTCAATCGCGGAGATGGGACCCGCAAACCGTTCTACGGCGCCACAGGCGGTCTCAACCGTGAAGAGAGCGGCGGTCGCAAGCGCGTCGTCTGCCGAAAGCCCCCTTTGGTCGCAGGCTGGAAGGAAGACCTCTTCGGTATATTGCATTCCAAAGTCTTCTCGCCCGGTAGACCGCGGCAAGCCGCGAGCAAAGAATGGGTGCATAGACAGCTCTTTAACAACCTCCACGTTCGGTTTGCCCCGTGCGGCCATTTCGCCGCCCTCATCATAGCTCTTCGCACCGTCTGTTAGGATGCTTGCAGCCGCGTCCATCACCATGCAGCCGGGGCCGGTGTCGGTCGCCACTACCTGATTCGACTTCGCAAATGCGGGCAGGAGCGTAAAATTGGCGATTCCGCCAAGGTTCAGAGTGAGGCGTCGCTCCGTGCCGTGCATCAACATGGCCCAGTCCGCGAACGGCACGAGCGGCGCGCCCTGTCCCCCGGCGGCGATGTCCGCTGAGCGGAAGTCCGAGACGACGTTGCGGCCTGTCTTGTGCGCGATAGCAGCGGCGGAGCCGATCTGGAGGGAGCCACGCCCAAACAGGGATCCAATCCGAGAGGGTTGGGGCTGGTGCCAGATAGTCTGCCCGTGCGAGCAGATGGCGTGGATGTTCCTCAACCTTTCTTTCGCGCCCGCGACAACTGCAATCGCAGCATCCGCGAGCAGTTCCCCCAACACCGAATCCAAGGCACAGAGCGACTCGAGGCTCGTATGGCCGGCTGCGCAAACCGACAGTATCGCCTCGCGAACGTCGGCCGGATACGGATAGTATCCAGATCCGAGTATCTTGACTTGTATCTCCGGCGCCTCTCCGGTGACCTTAACGAGGGCAGCATTGATGCCGTCCGCGGATGTTCCAGACATCAGTCCTACAAGCAGCATGGTTGGTCTCTCTTGCCAGGTGTGTCGTGGACTTGCGGCTGTTTGCTATAATAAAGAGTAAAGTTCAAACTTCCACATCAAGTTAACCCGAAGGGGACTCGAATTGCCGACATACG
>VFKD01000070.1 GCA_009885735.1 bacterium | reverse complement strand
GCCGTGGCGAATATCTCGCGCACCATGCGCTCAGTTTCTCCGAGCCACATATTGAGTATCTTGGGGCCATTTATGGCCATGAAATACTCTTTCACGTCCTTCTTGGTGCGTTCGCGATATTCTTTGGTTAGGTTGTAGGCAGTAGCCTTTCCTATAAGAGTTTTGCCGCATCCCGGGGGACCATAAAGCAGGATTCCCTTTAGCGGTCTCTTCTCGAATCTGGCAAAGAGCTCCGGGTGAAGCAGCGGTAGTTGGATGGCATCGTTGATAACCTCGATGACCTCCTCCTGCCCGCCAATCTTGCTCCAGGGAAGCTCCGGCACCTCTTCCAGGAAATACTCCTTGCTCTCCTTCGCGGGGAAGTGCTCCAGCGCAACCTTACCGTTTGGCTCAACCCGAACCTCGTCTCCCGGCTTTAGCAGCACGCCTCGCAAGTCCGTGGAGCGATAGATGATGCGTCCCTGACCACCCTGTATGTCCTGGCCGACCCTCAGCCTGTCGGCGTCCACCACCTCGGCAATCTTCACAAGCGGCCCCCCCGGATGGTAGCCCAGGTCTCCAACGACCGCGAAGGCCTCGTTTACCTTGATACGCGTTCCCACCTTGAGATCCGGATTCTTGAGCTTCGGGTCAATCAGGGCGATGTACTCCTGGTCGCCCAGCGCTATCTGCACAGCGCCGTCCGGCTCATCCACATTGCCCAGGAAGACACCTATGCGGTTCGCGGGCGAGGTGAGCTTGGTGTAGGCCTCTTCGAACTCTTCGATGACCTTCTGCGCCTCGTCGAGTTGCCTTTCGTCAGTCTCAAGCTGGTGGCGCAGCAGGAGGAGATAATCGAGCCGAGGATCGTTACGCGGAGTCATCCGAATTATCTCGGTGAGGAGCCCTGCCGCGCGAAGCTGTGTCTCCGGCAGGTCCCAGCCGATGGGCTCCTGCTCTACGAACTCACCCTCTGGCTCATCGTTCGACTGGCTGCGTCTGTCGCGGGGCATGGGGAGACTCCTTACGGCGCGAGAAGCGCCTAACAGCAGTATACCAAAGGCGGAGTGGAACGCGCTTGTGAGAGGGTGGTGGCGCCGTCGAAAGCCGGACTTCTGAACTTTTCGTAACATTCGTCACATCTGGACGGTCATACCGTCTATACGGGTGAGCACTCGCGGGCCTGCCAACTTTTTCGGCGCGCGTGGGACAACAAGCACAATGGTCAATCTACTCAGGCTGAGAAGCACGTTCGAGGCGGCACAGGTTCTGGGAACCCAGGCGGCTGCGCGCCCGGACGACAGCGTGTTCGAGGGCTTGGTAGACCAGCACTACCGCCGCGTCTACAGTCTCATCTATCGGATGATCAAGTCCGAACCGGATGCCGCAGATCTCACGCAGGAGGTCTTCTTCCGTGTCTATCGCGCGTTGCCGAGGCTTCGTGCGGACGGCGCGCAGACTGCGTGGATTCGGCGCATTGCCACCAATCTTTGCCTAGACTATCTCCGCAGGCGCAAGACGTCGCCCCCGCCGGCGTCGCTTGACTTCAATGGCGAAGACGGCGGATCTAGCTGGGAAATAGCAGATTCGTCCGCCGACCCAGACCGTATCTTCAGCGTGGCGGAGCGTACGCAGATGCTGCGTCGCGCTATTGACACGCTGCCTCTCGACTATCGCACGGTTATTCTGATGCACCACCTCGAGGACATGCGGGTGGAGGAGATGGCCGAGATCCTGAAGGTTCCTGCGGGAACCATCAAGTCTCGCCTGTCAAGGGCGCGGCGGGCCCTGTATCGCAAGCTCGCTCCATACTTCGACGCCTCGCTATAGGCCGCTCCGCACACTACCGTGGCGGGAGGGGCAAGCGCCGCAGACCTCTGGTCTAGTCAAACAGCTTCAGGAACAACGGAACCAGCTTCTGGTTGACCACAAGGCCGAACATTGTAAGAAAAAACGTTGCCGCAAGTCCCATCGCGATCTGTTTGCCAAGGGTCGGCCGCGTCTCCTTGGGCAGGAACCGCACATTTACGTACATGGTTTGGATGATGGTCATCGAGATCGTCAGGTTCGCTAGATTCCCCAAGATCACCATCATCTGCGTTGCGGAGAGCTTTGGAAACAGCAGCAGCACAAGCAGGCCTGCGACCGTATACGCGAGTGCAATACAGTAGTAGATTACTTTAACGCGAGACGGGTCCATGGCCCGTACGCGCCTGCTCCCGCTCCAGAATGCGTCCGCCCACCGCCTAGCGATGTTGTCCACCAAGTAGAACTGCCCTGGTACGATGATTATCAGGCCGCAGATGAGCGTCAGAAACCTAAATATCTCGCCTTTTGCAGCCCCGAAGTCCTGGGCCATTGCGGCAGCCCACCGCCACCTGTCCTCGGTAGTCAGGCTGGATGTATCGAGATACTGTGCTCCCAGCATGCACGGCAGCATCATCCCCAGGAGCGAGCCTATTGTCCACACAACGTACTGATCCGCACGAATGTGGGTGAACCAGGCTTTGAACTTCCGAGCTGTTTCGGGACCGCTGCGGCAGATAATGCCAATGTGCGACAGAGTTAGCTTGTGGCCGCCGAAAGCCGACGGAATGGCGCCCACTTGCCCACCCATCCCCCAGCCCTTCTCGCGCACAAAGTTGCTCGCCATGATGTTGCCCAGCCCACCAATTCCCGTGAAGCCGGCAAGCGCCGAGATGAGCGACCAATCGATGTTTGCGTTGCCGGCTGCATCCACAGGGTACCGCGTGAAGTCGAAGAGGCCGCTCCAAAGTGAGCCCCACGTGCGGTAGGAGACATAGAAGAGGCAGCAGAAGCCTAGATAGGCAAGGATGGAGATGACCTTCCCGCCCAGGACAATCTGGAGCGTGTTGTAGATCTTTCCTCCGAAGAGCACCAGCGCGGCACAACTCACGAAGACGATGGCGGATACGATTCGCACCGTCTCCTGGTTGATGGTGTCCTGAGGAGTTAGCCCCTGGAAGAGCACCACGAATATCTGCGCGGCGAGGCCGGCGAGGGCTGGCATCCAGCCGCCTATGTCAAACGCGAGGTAGAGAATAATCCAGAACTTTGGACCAGGCTTGCAGCGCATGAAACCGGTCATTATAGGCTCGCCGGTGCAGAGGGTGTAGCGCATCACCTCCGTGTTGAGGACTACCTGGGCTAGGATCGACAGGAGCACCGCCCAAAGCATCGCGCCCTGATATCTGGCTGCTGCCTGAGGTCCCATCACCCACTCGCCGGTGCCAATGGACCCACCTGCAAGGACTAACCCAGGGCCTATCATCCGGATCCAGTTCTTCCTGCTGAACTTCGGCGGCTCGGGAAGGTCTCCCACACCCCATGCGGGCAGGCATCCAGGGTCTACCGGCAGGTCCGCGGGTGCTTCGGCGGGCGATTTGGCCAAAGGGGTGATGCTCCTTGTGCAGGGATGAGGCTCCGACCGAGGTTCGCCCGATGCTCCTCAGACTCCTGCGCGAATGGTGCGCGGCATCCAAACCTCGCGGATTTGCGGGGCAATGCCGTCTATCACCTGATAGACACCATCCCCTACCTGGAGGAGTGCAATGAAGGTTCAAAAGCTGGGAATTCTGGCCGGACTGGGCGCCGCGGCAGCATGTGCGCTGGCGATACCGCTCTTGGCGCAAGACGACACGAAGCTCGAGAGGTCCGGACAGGCTGTGATCGCCACCACGTTGGGCGACAAGGTAAAGGACCTCCCTGCGGCAGACAAAGAGAAGCTGGAGAAGGAGCTAAAGGACGCAGAAGCCCAGAGCGAGAAGGCGTCGGCACGAGTGCGGGATCTTCGCAGGAAGCTGGGCAAGCCTGATGTGCGCGTGTTCACTGTTCCGGACTTCAAGTGGGAGTCTGCAAAGGGCTTCGACGGGGCCAAGAGCAAAGAGATCGAAAAGGCCATGGAGCAGGCACATAAAGCGATGAAGGAAGCGCTGAAGTCGAATCCCCACCTAAAGGAACTGATGCCGGAGATACACAAGGGAATCGCAGAGGGGCTGAGGAGCGGCCTGCAGCCGCACATCTTCTCGTTCAAGGGCCTGGATTCTCTGCCGAACGAGGAGCGAGTGCGCGTCTTTCGCGACCTTGAGACGAACAAAAAGGAAGGCGCAGACGCTCGCGCTGAGATTCTTCGTGTACTCCCTAGATTGCGCTCCGGCGAGATGGACAAGGAACTGCGCGAGGAGCTGAAGCAGCTCCGCAAAGAGCTGGATGAGCTGCGCAAGGAGATACGCAAGGAGAAGGGTGGAGCAGACAAGGACGACACGGTTCGGCTGTAACCGTACATCTTGCACAAACATCAAGACGGGGAGGCCAATCGGCCTCCCCTATTTGTGTTACAATTGGAAGTAAGGAGTCTTGATAATGGCTGTCACTGACACACCCTACGCGCACATTGTTCACCACTCAGGAATCTGCGGGGGACGTGCTACGATTCGTGGTACGCGAATAGCCGTGCAGAATGTCGCCTTTCGCCACCGCTGCGGCGAATCTGTAGACGAGATCCTGGAAGCGTGGCCGCACCTTACGCCAGGTCAGGTCTACGATGCGCTTGCATACTACTATGACCACAAGGCAGAGATCGACAAGGAAGTCGAGCGATCCCTCGACGAGGAGCGCTCGAAAGCGCTCTATCCTGCAGGTAAAGCCACGTCTCTGCAGGTGTAGCCTTGGCTACGCCGAGAATCTACTGTGACGAGGACGTGAACGGCGCTGTGATGAGAGCGCTGGAGAGGATGGGGATTGAGACGTCATCGGTTGTCGCGGATCGACGAATGGGACAATCTGACGAGCAACACATCGTCTTTGCAACAATGGCGGGCTACGCGATACTAACTCACAATGTTGACGACTTTCCACGACTCCACACCGAGCTCATTTCCCGTGGCGAACAACATCGAGGGATAATCATGTCACGACAGGATCTGAGTGTCGGCGAGATCGTAAGGCGCGTTGCCCACTTGTGCTCTACACTCTCTGCGGAGGAGATGCGAAATCGCATCGAGTATCTGAGCAGTTGGTAGAACCTCTGCCGCGCACATCCAATCACAGGATGCCCCTCCCTGCTCCGTAAGGAGGCTCACGTGCGGAGGTCCTAACGGTGCTCCCTCGAATCAATCGTGAGGTCGACAAGCAGCTTCGCAAGAAGCTGGATGGGCTGCGCAAAACACGACCACGGACGGCAGCACTTCCATCCCCGCTGAATCGTGTCGGGCGGCCTCGGATCAAGGTATCAATGGTTTGCAAGCATCGCTCGTATTGTCAGGTTTGAGCAGATCCGGCCCACCTTCCGGACTATAACAGCGGATGCCGCTTTGTCGCGTGGCTTGGCAGCCAACAGCTAGACTCACTCCCCTGAGCGCACACACTTCTTACGCACGCCCTCCCCTCGTTGTCTAGGTCGCAGAATCCGTCTGACCGGTCTTTCACAACGATATGGAACAACTCTAGGTCAAGCGCGCTAACTCGATCCCCGACCAGTGGGTAGCCGCGCTCATTAGTCGTCCGAGCACGCCAGGAGTCGCTCTCTCTATGAATGCTGACCACGCGCACATGGCAAACAGATCGCTTCTCCGCAAAGTGTGCGAGGCCGCCAGCATTCCGCGGCTCGCGATTCTCATTGCCGTGGCGCTAGCAGGGCTCTTGTGGTCGCTCCATGGGTACGCAGACAGCCTTCGTACAGTACAGGTCCTGGTGGAGCGCCTACGATCTGTTGCGCAAGAGGTGAAGTCCCTGGAAGGCCAGACAGCCTCGTTGCATACGCTAGACGAACCAACACGAAGAGAGATCGCAGACACTCGTCGAGCGGCTTCTTTGATGATTGCGCGCATTCGCGATGTCGGGGTAGGCGCTGACGAACTGCGGCGCGTGACGGAGGCCATTCCGGCCTACCTGGACGCCGCACTTAAGAGGTTCGCGCGGATACGGACGGGACGGATAAACGAATTCCCGGGGACCGACAAGAAGACTGTTGACGCGGATTACGAGCGGCTGATCGCCACCATTCAGCAAGCATCAGCATCGCTGGACGGTCAGGCGAGCCGCGCAAAGCGCGTCGCCGATCTGGGTTCCAGCATTGCCCTTGTGCTTTCCGCGTTGTTCATGGCTTTGCTTTTCCAGCGGTTCGAACGCGCGCACAACCACTCGACACGTCTGCTGACCGAGCAGAAGCTCCTCGTGCAGCGCGAGGAATATGTACACGCGCTCTTGGGAAATGTGTCTGACATCATACTCGTAATGGATGCGAACGGCACGCTTGGGTACATTAGTGAGGCAATGGAGCGTGTGCTCGGATATGCTGAAGAGGTTCACTCCACGCGATGCTTCCTCGAGCTAGTGCATCCGTCTGACACAAGCTCCATGAGAGAACTCCTTGAGGCTGACCCTGAGTCGGCTCAACGAGGCGCAAGCGAGATACGGCTGCTGCACTCAGACACCTCCTGGCGGCTCTTTGAAGTGTCCGCCAGGAATCTACTCGAACACCCAGAGATCAAGGGCATTCTAGTCACCTGCCGAGACATTACCGAACGAACGGCGTTCGAGGAGCAGATCGCTCACCAGGCATTTCACGATGCCCTGACAGGCTTGCCGAATCGAACCCTCTTCCTGGACTGCCTGACGCGAGCTCAAGCTCGAATGCATCGCAGAAGCGGACCCATTGCGGTTCTGTTTCTGGATCTCGACAACTTCAAGCGAGTGAACGACACCCTTGGTCACGGGGCAGGCGACACTTTGCTGCTAACGGTGGCGAAGCGCCTCTTGTCGTGTGTCCGGCCAGAGGATACGGTCGCCCGCCTTGGCGGGGACGAATTCATTGTGCTGCTCGAGAATCCTGAGAACGTGGAGGGCGCCTGCCACGCCGCCGAGCGCATCACTCAGGCGCTGCGCGCCCCCATACAGGCGGCAGGCACCGAGCTCTTTGCAACTGTGAGCATCGGCATTGCCTATTCGGAAGACCCATCTGAGCAGCCCGATAACCTCCTTCGCGATGCAGACACGGCAATGTACGAGGTGAAGTCCCATGACAAGTCGGGATGGTGCCTGTTCGCCCCGAGCATGAACGAGCGACTAGTCGAGCGCGTTCAGTTGGAGAGCGAGATGACGCTGGCGCTGTACCGCAACGAATTCCGCATGCACTATCAGCCCATCATCAACCTCTACACCGGGGAACTGGATGGCATGGAAGCACTGATCCGTTGGGAGCATCCGGAGCGCGGACTGGTAGTCCCCGGCAAATTCATCCCGATTGCCGAGGAGACCGGCCTCATTGTGCCAATAGGATACTGGGCACTCGAGGAGGCATGCCGCCAGGCGGAGGAGTGGATCAACGCGACCTCAAAGCAGCAGCCGTTTACCATGAGTGTGAACCTATCCGGAAAGCAGCTTCAGCGCCCAGAGGTAGTTGAGTGTGTGCGCGCTATTCTGGAAAAGACCTGCCTGCCGCCATCGGCGCTGAAGCTGGAGATTACCGAGAGCGTCATTATGCACAACGTCGACGAGGTCGTTACTCGCCTGATAGAACTGAAGGCTTTGGGCGTCAAGCTCGCAATCGACGATTTCGGCACAGGCTACTCGTCAATGGCATACTTGAGCGTTTTTCCGCTCGACACTATCAAGATTGACCAGTCCTTCGTTAGCCGCATTACAGAGAATAGGGAGGCCACCTCGATAGTTGAGGCGATCATTCGGCTCTCCAAAGCGTTGAACTTCGACGTTACCGCCGAAGGAATAGAGACAGAAGAGCAGCTCGAGATTCTGCAGGGCATGGACTGCTCCACAGGACAGGGCTATTTCTTCGCTCGACCTTTGGCTGCTGCTTCAATGGCGCCGATGATGGCGAGCAAGGCACAATTCCTCAAGGTAAGAGACAGTGCGGAGGCAGAGCTGATCGAGCGACTGCTGAACGCAGCTTAACGCTCTCATCGAAGTTCACGACCGCCGAGCAGTATCAGAGCTCGGCGGCCGTAGCTTGCCAGGTAACCGTCTGGACGACGTACGTGCCCTAGGGGTTCCATTCCCACGACCGGGCCGTTCCGGCTGCGTGGAGCGCTAGATCGGCTTGAGAACGAAGCCGCGATCGACTCCGTTGAGCTTGCCTGATCCCACGATCCAGCCGTTGTCGTTGATGCCCCTCGGATACATATCGACCCATCCTGAGCCAGCGACCAAGGAACTGAGGTCTCGGGCACCATTAGTTGCGTCCCATATCCAGCCTATGACGATGAGGTAAGTACCGGCCGGGTCAGACGCTTCCGCGGTGCCGACGACGACTCCAGTGCTGTTGAGCCCAAAAGCGACGCTCCAGTACCACGGCCCCTGCGGGGGTGCCGGCGGTAAGGGAACATCCAGCCAGCTTGCCGTATTGGCGATGCCGATGTCGATAAGCGAGCCGGGGAAGTAGACGACGGGACGGCTCCCCAACTCCGGTCCGCTCCCGGTATCCACCATGAAGTTGCGGGCCCCGGCTAGCGCACCCGCGTTGGTAAGAGCGCGGGCTTGATATTCGGACGGAATGTTCGCGGCTGTGCCCTGTCCTGCCGCCCCAGACGGCGTCCAAAGATATCCTCCGCCGTAGTTGATGCCGTTGCCGTTATTGTCTGCGTAGATCTGGCCGGAATAATTGACGTTCCTGGCCCAGCCGGGGCCGACGATAAAGGTCTTGCGCTTTCCACTTACGATTTTGGAGAGAAAAGCACCGGTAGAGCGGCCTACTACGTCCCGCGAGTCGTTGACTCCGAAGGCATAGCCCAAGTTCGTACCGGAAGTGCCGACTATCTGCGCCGATCCGCTGGCAGGGACCAAGATAGGAAAGAACGAGGTCCCTGTCGCCTTGCCTCCAGAGCCGGCAATGTCACCGAGGTTGTTTATTGCGCGTCCGATACTGTAGTCATGACCACTTACGACCCCCCTGTCGACAAGGGTGTTCGGGGTAGCGGGGTTCCAGAGGAAGGCGTGGTCCCCCTTGTGGCTGGTGGAAAAGCGTTTTGTGCCCGTCACCTGCCCGCTAGCGTTGATCGCGCTGGGCGAGCAGACGCCGAGATCGACGATGGTGTAGAGTGCCTGTGCGCGTGCAACACTCTGGGTCGCAGGCGATAAGGCAAGCGTCAAACCGACAATCGCGACGCCGGCGATGGTCCGCATGGTTCGACTGAACATAGAATCCTCCTTGAGCTTTCGCTCGATCTGTGCTTAAGTGCGATCCCATTACTTGAAAATCGCACGCTGCTGGAGGCATTCTAGCGGGCCACTCTTCCTTTACTCTTCCCCTACTCTTCCCCTGCGGTCTCTTTTCCGCCTTTCTCGTCCGCCAGGGCGTAGTCAATAGCCTGTTCCATGGACATCGCGCGACCCTCTGCCCAGGCGGCGGCAAAGGTTTCGCTGCCGAGGGCGGCGCGGGCGGTGGCGACCTGCCGCTCATATCGGGGGCGCTCATTGGGCGGCAGCGGGGCGCCGATCTCCTCCCGCAGCCGCTCGGCCGCTCCCCAGATGCGTGCCGCCCGATGGGGTTCCGCAAGCGCCGCCGCGACCGGCGCAAGGCCTTCGAGCGACTGGGCAATGCCCCTTTGGTCGCCCAACTCCCGCCGTATCGCCAGGCTCTCCTCGTGGAGCGCCCGGGCGGACGGATAGTCGCCCTGGTCGCAGGCCACATTCCCCAGGTTGTTCAGCGAGGCGGCAATGCCCCACCGGTCGCCCATCTCCCGATGGATCGCCAGGCTCTCCTCGTAGAGCGCCCGAGCGGACGGATAGTCGCCCTGGTCGTAGGCCACATTCCCCAGGTTGCCCAGCGAAATGGCGATGCCCCGCCGGTCGCCCAGCTCCCGGTAGATCGCCAGGCTCTCCTCGAAGAGCGCCCGGGCGGACGGATAGTCGCCCTGCTCGCAGGCCACATTCCCCAGGTTGTTCAGCGAGTGGGCAATGCCCCGCCGGTCGCCCAGCTCCCGGTAGATCGCCAGGCTCTCCTCGTAGAGCGCCCGAGCGGACGGATAGTCGCCCTGCCTGAAGGCCAGCAAGCCCGCCGCGTTGAGAGCTTTTGCACGCTCTGAGCCACCGGAATCGGTTGGCGCCGTGGCAAGCAGCCCGAACAGCCAGGCTCGGCCTTCGGTCAGATGGCCTCGACCCTCCCAGAACCGCCACAGTGCGCCAGCCAGTCGCAGGCCGCACCCTGAATCACCAGTCATTGTCAAAGAGTGACGCAGCGCAGCGCGCAGGTTGTCGTGCTCAGTTTCCAGCAGATTGTGCCATTCCTTCTGATCGGCGCCGACCAGGCCAGACTCCGCTTCCTCCGCCAGGTCGAGGAAATGGGCCAGATGCCGGTCCTGCCAAGCGTCTCCGTCGTCGCTTTCCTGCAGCCGGTCGAGCGCATATTGGCGAATAGTCTCCAGCATGCTGTAGCGGGTCGCGCCGTCTTTTTCCTCGGTCACGACCAGGCTCTTGTCCACCAGGGAGGTCAGCACGTCAAGCACCTCGCGGTCCGCGACCCCACCACCGCTGCAGACCTTCTCCGCTGCGTCCACGGTCCAGCCCCCAGCGAAAACCGAGAGCCGGCAGAGCAGCGCTTTCTCTGCTTCATTCAGCAGGTCGTAGCTCCAGTCGATGAGCGCGCGCAGGGTCTGTTGGCGTGGCAGCGCAGTCCGAGATCCGTCGGTAAGGAGGCGGAAGCGATCGTCAAGATGCTGGTTCAGCTCCTCAACCGACATGGACCTCACCCGAGCCGCCGCCAGCTCAATCGCCAGAGGAATGCCGTCCAGCCCACGGCAGACGGATGCCAGCGCATGCGCGTTCCGATCCGTGATGGCGAACGAGGTGCTCTGCAACTGCGCGCGATCCACGAAGAGGCGCACCGCTTCGTACTCACTCAAGCCCTCCGATGTCGCCGCCCGCCCCTGCTCCGGCAGCGAGAGGGATGGGACGCGGTACGTCTGCTCTCCCGGCACGCCGAGTCGCTCGCGGCTGGTGCAGAGGATGCGGACGCGCGGGCACTCGCGCAGGATCAAATCCGCCAGCCCTGCGCAGGCGGCGAGCAGATGCTCGCAGTTGTCCAGCACGAGGAGAAGCGACCGGTCCTTAAGATGCTCGACGAGCGTCTCGTTCAAAGCCATGCCTGGCTGTTCCCTCAGGCGGAGCGCGTTTGCCACTGCCTGCGGAACAAGCCCAGAATCAGAGAGCGCGGCAAGCTCCGCCACCCAGATTCCGTCTGGATACTGGTCCAGCAGGTCTTCGACCGCGCGATATGCAAGCCGCGTCTTGCCGCAGCCACCCGCGCCGGTCATGGTCAAGAGTCGCGACTTTTCAAGAAGGTCCTTGACCTCGGCGATCTCCTTATCGCGTCCGATGAATCGGGTTGTGGGCTGAGGTAGGTTGTGTTGGGCGGGTAGGGAGGCGGAGCGGGCTGATCGTGTCTCGCATCCGGATTGCGCCAGCGTTTCCATCAGCAGGCGCGTATTCTCGCACGGCTTCTCGCCCAGCTCCGCTTCGAGCGCCCGCTCCAACTCATGGTACTGGCGGGTCACCGCACTGGGCTCTCCCCTCAACGCGAAGAGCCGCATCACGGCGCAGTGCGCGTCCTCGTTCGACGGACTTAGCGCCACCGCCCGCAGGGCGATCTCCAGCGCGCTGTCGATCTCGCCAAGCTGCTCGTGGGCGAGAACCAGACCTTGCAGCGCCGATTCGAAGGCGATGGAAAGCCGGTTCCGCTCGGCGTCGAAACACTCGTCGTAGAATCCGGGAAGCAGCTCTCCACGATAGTGGCGGACCGCGTCATCGAGGAACCGCACGCGCTGGGTGGTGTCCTGGGCCTGCGCCGCCGCCGTCAAGGCCTCGTCCAGCTCACTTGCGTCCGTCACGACTATGGAGCTGTTCAGCCGTATCTCGCTGCGGCCCGCCAGCAGCCCGGATTCCGGCACGACGCCGACCTGGGCGATCCAGCCCCGGATGGTGTTGAGCGCCTTGCTGAGCTTAGCGCGGCCCTCCTCGATGTCGTCGTCCGGCCAGAACAGATCGACGAGGTGCTCGCGCCCGTGCTTGCGATGCAGATGGAGTGCGAGATATGCCAGCACCCTCCCTGCCAGCCGGCTCGAGAGTTCGATGGCCTCGCCGTCCGCGCCCGAAATGCGTAGACCCCCCAGGAGCTCGATGCGTAAGCCGTTGTTGTCTAGCTTCGGGTTCATTGTCGCCAGTTCAGGTCAAGGAGTTGAGGTTCGGATCAATGTGCGCCAGGTTATGTCGGGCCTCCTGAATCTTCCATGTCTAGCTGTCAGTTACCTCTATCGCGTGCCTGCGCAGCCCAGGCTGGCATAGCGGGCCCGACGAAAAAAACCGCCCGTCTGCCGTTTCCGGCGGACGGGCGGGCGCGTTCGGGGTCGAATCGTTAGCCTACTTGAGCGTGATCCAGACGATGTGCTCGCTGCTGTCCGAGAGCGTGGCAGTCAACTTCCAGGTTCCCTTGGTCAAGCCCTCGGTGCTCATGTTGAAGTGCCACTGGTCGCCTACCAACCGGAACTGGTTCCCAGGCGTGGCGGCGTCGGTCGGAGTAGCGTCTATGGGCGTCTCTGGAGAAACGACGGTATTCCATTTGACGGCCTGGAGCGTGTGAATCCCGTCGAGCACCGGAGCGCCGCAACACATGGCCTTGAACTTGACTGGGACCGTGCTGCCTAGCTTGAAGGCTCGAATTGGATCTTCGAAACTTCCGCCTGAAGCGTCCGCTCCACCGATCGGCTCAAGAAAGCCCTCGAAGTCCATCGCCTCGACCGTAACCACGACGGTGTCGCGAGTAAGGCCCCCGTATGGGTCACGGACCACGAGCTGAATCGTATGTGTTCCCGCGCTGAGGGTAAGCGTGGGACTCATCTCCGTTGAATAGCGGATTGTGGTCCGCTGACCGCCGATCACTACGATCTCATACCAGTCATAGGTAAGCGCGTCGCCGTCCGGATCAAAGCTGCCGCTGCCGTCTAGGGTTACGGACCCCTGGCATGCAACAGAAAGATCACTTCCAGCATTGGCTACAGGAGCAGAGTTCGATGGGGCAAAAGCGAATGCGGATGAAGCAATGGCGAGTCCGGCAATGGTGCAGAGAACCAGCCGGCGCAAGACGTGCGCCTTGTCGATGCGAACGGTTCGACTGAACATAGAAGCCTCCTTGAGCTTTCGCTCGATCTGTGCTTGTATGCGACCCACTACCTGAGAATCGCACGTTGCTGGAGGCATTCTATCAAGCCACTCTTCCTTTACTCTTCCCCTACTCTTCCCTCACTCAATGCGACTGGCCGGAGAGCGGTCAACGTGCAGCTATGGAACGGAGGGCGTCCAATAGCCGCCGCCTGGCAGCTTGACTGCTGGGGAAATCGCCATACTCCGCTAGCGGCCCGCTGAGGAGATTTATGTTTTCCTCAGCAAACTCGCGCGGAATTGCATCGTGGAGATCGCGGAGGGCCCGACCAGTTTTTTCGGTTTCGATCAAGGCCATTGCTAGTGACGCGAGAAGGCGACCGGCCTCATGCAGCCTGCCTTGTGTCGTTACCCGCGTTCTCTCTGCTGCGAGCGGCGCGATGGCGGAATTGTTGACGTCAAGATAGCTGTGCAGGTCTTTGCCGTCCACCGGACGCTTCAAGTGCGCCAACTTCTGCTGTAACAGCCGGGCCGTGAACCCCATGCCCCACGAGTTCCCGATGCGCTCCCACCGCATGTATGCCTTCGCCGCCCAATGAGCGCACTCGCGATAGCGGGTCTGTGGAGTCTCCACGAGATTCGCCTCGCCTGAATAGCCCGACGCATAGGAGGTTTCGACGAGGGCCATCCCTCGCTCGTCCTCGAGATCCTTGAATATGGCGTGCGAATCGGCGTAACGCGCACGATATTTCTTGTACATCGGCTCGCGTCCGGCCGCCTCCGCGAAACCCATTGCCCGGAGCGAGTGGGCGATTAGCCAACGGTCGCCACTCCGGACGGCCGCGGCATGAGATCGCTCTCCGTACGGGATAATATAGAAGGTCGGGAGGGTCTCCTGTTTCACCTCGTGGGTTTCGATACCGAGCTCGAAGCAGACATTCGCCGCAGCCAGAGCCTCGTCCGCGGCGTCCATCGGCGTGTTCGAATCCAGAGCCGCCTTGAGCCAACCAGCAACCTCTTTGCCCTTTCCCAACGTGTACGCGATTCGCCAGAGTGGCGCGGCGAAATGGACGAGGGCGGCGGGCTTCGAGCGAAGCCGGTCAACCTCCCGCTCAATCTCTGGCCAGCGAGCGAGCAAGAGCTGACCGACCTTCTCTTCCTCCGGCCCATACGATTCCCGCCACGCGAGGGCTGGAAGGTCCGCAACGCCAAGTGTTCGGACGTTATTCACAGAAGGCGTGCGCAGGCTGAACGCTATGAGGAGACCGACGAGCGAGATGATTAAGACCGCAGCAAGGGCCACCCTGGCGCGGATCGGGCGATGGCCTGGCGCGACTACAACGGTCGAGACTGACGAGACTGACGAGACTACAAAGGCTGGCTGCGACGCGCGGGGTTCCGGTTTCGGAACGTCGCGCGCTGCGCGCGTCTCGCATCCGGATTGCGCCAGCGTTTCCATCAGCAGGCGCGTATTCTCGCACGGTTTCTCGCCCAGTTCCGCCTCGAGCGCCCGCTCCAGCTCGTGGTACTGGCGGGTCACCGCACTGGGCTGCCCCTTCGCGGCGAAGAGCCGCATCGCGGCACAGTTGAAGTCCTCGTTCGACGGGCTCAGGGCTACGGCCCGCAGGGCGATCTCCAGCGCGCTGTCGATCTCGCCAAGCTGCTCGTAGGCGAGGGCCAGATCATGCAGAGCCGATTCGAAGGCAATAGAAAGCCGGTTCCGCTCGGCGTCGAAGCACTCGTCGTAGAATCCGGGAAGCAGCTCGCCGCGATAATGGCGTATCGCGTCGTCGAGGAATCGTACGCGCTGAGAGGCATCCGCGGACTGCGCAGCCGCCGTCAACGCCTCGTCCATTTCCGTAACGTCCGTCACGACTACGGAACTGTTCAGCCGTATCTCGCTGCGGCCTGCCAGCAGCGCGGATTGCGGATCGACGCCGACCTTTGTGATCCATTCCCGGATGGTATTGAGCGCCTTGCTGAGCTTCGCGCGGCCCTCTTCGATGTCGTCATCCGGCCAGAACAGATCGACCAGCTCCTCGCGCCCGTGCTTGCGATGCAGATGGAGTGCAAGATGGGCAAGCACCCTCCCTGCCACCCGACTTGAGAGTTCGACGGGCGTGCCGTTTGTTCCCGAGATTCGCAAGCCGCCCAGAAGCTCGATCCGCAGGCCGTTGTTGTCTAGCTTCGGGTTCATTGTCGCCAATCCAGGTCTAGAGGTCGTGAGTCGGAAAAGCTGTTGTAGTTGTATCAAGTTTTGCGAACACACGAATTGTCACCCTGAGCGGAGCCACAGCCGTATCGTGGCGCAGTCGAAGGGTCCGGCAGTAATTGTCCGTTTATGCACGACCGGATGCTTCGGCTGCGGTTCGGAACGGCTGAACCTTCGCTCAGCATGACAGTACAATTGCTACGAGGTGCAGACTTTGCTGGTAGCGTCTCCCCGATGTCCAGAGTGGTTGCCGCTCGCTAGATGTAAGGGGCAGGCACAACTCGTCGGTCTGAGGCGAAGCCTCGCTCGGAGTTGAGGTTCGGATCAATGTGCGCCAGGTTATGTCGGGCCTCCTGAATCTTCCATGTCTAGCTGTCAGTTACCTCTATCGTCATTCTGGGCCTCCCTGCCAAAGTTGTGAGCAGAGGGAAGCTGCCTTCCTGTGAAGAAACTATCTCGGCTGCGAGATTGAGCCCGGATTCGGAGGCACGCGATGTCACAGAGATGCAGCGACTACCAGGGAGCCGGAGGCGAGAACGCCCACAGCACCATCACTCGCAGAGAGTTGATTTGTGGCGGCGCATCAATAGGAACGGCGCTTGCTCTCAGTAGCGAACCGAGTCAGGCTCAGAAGACCGACACCGCGCAGTTGGTCGTTGGCGCGGCAAAGCGGATCATCACTCCGAACCCCTTGCTGCCTGTCTCGGGTGGAATGGGTATTCCGCGTCAAACCCGCGAGAAGCGCGGCGACATTACGGCGCGCGCCCTCTTTCTGAAGCGCGGCAACACCTCCGTAGCGATCGTCGGACTCGACCTGCTAGGCTTTCCGTCAGTTCTGTGCGACCGAGTCCGTGCTCGCGTTCCACGGCTCCGAGGGTCGAACATCCTCATCGGCTCGACACACACGCACAGCGCTCCGGACTGCTATGCATTCCCTATAGGCAATGGTGCGCACACCGGGGACCTCGCCTATGTGGAGCGGGTCTGCATTCTCGCAGCCGAAGCCATTAACGAGGCCATTGATGCCGCACAGCCAGCTCACCTCAAGATTGCAACCGAGGAGGCAGTAGGCAAGATTGCTTACAACTACTACGCTCCGGACCTCTACGACCGCCGGATGAGCGTGATTCAAGCGCTGACACCGGCAGGCAAAACCATCGCCACGCTGGTGAATTACGCGGTTCACCCCGAAGTGCTCGGGAATGAGCTGGGAATCCTGAGTCCCGACCTATGCGGTCCGCTTTATGATCGCGTCGAGGAGCGAGCAGGCGGGATGGCAATATTCATGAACAGCGCTCAGGGTGGAATGGTGACGGCGGACAACCGCATTCTCGACCAAGTGCGAGACCCCCAGCGGGGATACTGGAACGACGCTCGCACCTGG
>VFKD01000637.1 GCA_009885735.1 bacterium | reverse complement strand
TGCTCGCGCTGCGTCCTGTTGCATTGCCGCCGTCAATCCACTATATGTGGCTTGAGAATGCGTACCCCTACATTGGGGCTGCCATCGCGATTCTCGCGAGCTTCGCTGGCGTGTTCGAGGCGCTCAGACCCGGCTCTATTGCGGCCCGTCGTTGCTATTTCAGCGCCGCGGCACTCTATCTTCTGTCTTATGGTTCTATCCTCTATGCATGGAAGCCGAGCATCAGCGCTGCAGTCCTCGTTCTGAGTGGGGCCCTAGCCTTTGTTGGCGCATTCGCAGCTCCGAGAATAGTCGAACGGGAAACGGCCGCTCCTTCGGGGGATGAGGATCTGGCGGCGCTCGCGCAGCTTGCCGACAAGCGGGCCCAGGCCCTTGCCGCGCGCGAGTGGAAAGACAAGTCCGATCGCATCTCCAGCGTAATCTAGATGGCCGATGTCAAAGTCTGGCTCCTTGGCACCTGCGGTTGCAACCGTGGCTGTGGACGTCACGAAGTCCGCCTTAGCGGACTGTATCGTCAATCCAAGGAGGTGGACTTTGTGGTCTTTGCAGCCGCGACTTTAGTCGCAGGGTCGACAGCAATAGTTTTTCATCACGCTTCTGGTTGTGCTACCGAGTAATCGCCGACGCTACAGTATTGAGCACGCTTCGCCGTATCTTCGCTACGCCCGATGCATCGGCCGTGGACATCACCCTGTTCGTTAGCAGCACAACCACAAGGCCGGTGGCTGGGTCGCACACCAACATTGTTCCGGTAAACCCCGTGTGTCCAAACACCGTGTCCGGCAGTATGTCGCCGCGAGGCAGCATGCTGTTTGGCGGCGTGAACCACCCGATGGAGTGACCTCCCACTTCGGGCGGCAACTGATTCGTTCTGGCCAGCCGCCCTGTAGCGCTGCCCAGGATGCGGCCTGTCCCGGATGTTGGATTGCCGCAGATGGCCAAACCAAACGATGCAAGCTCAGCCGCGGTTCCAAAGAGCCCAGCGTGGCCGCTGACGCCTCCGGCCGCATGCGCATTCTCGTCGTGGACTTCTCCAACGAGCTTCTGCGATGGGCGGGAGGGCGAGTTGGCGGTTGGGGCAATCCTCTCTCGCATGGCTGCCGGTGGAAGGTATCCCGTGTCCTGCATCTTCAGTGGGGCGAAGATACGTGAGTGCAGGAATCGGTCCAGATTCTCTCCCGAAGCCCGATGGACAATCTCACCGAGCAGGATGTACCCAAGGTCGCTGTAGGCATACTTCGCGCCGGGAGGGTGGCGCAGGGGTGTGTCAATAATATCCGCGACCTGCGCCGCAGAGCCGCCCTGCAATTTGTGGAGAGCCTTCCAGGGCGGAAGGCCGGACGTGTGCGTGGCGAGCTGGCGCAGGCTGACGGCGCCGACGGGGCGAGCGGATGCCTCTGATAGGATGTCCGAAACCGGCTGCCCGAGCGACACCTTGCCATCCTCTATCAGAGCGAGCAGCCCAGACGCTACACACGGCTTGGTTAGCGAGGCTAGGTCGAATAGGGTGGAAACCTCGGTCTTCGCCGAGATTAGCCGTCCAAACGCGCTTGTGTGAACCAGCTTGCCGTGGCGCGCTACTGCGAGCACGGCGGCGGGGTACAGCCCACCATCAAGGCCACCTTGAACGTGCTTGTCCGCGAGCGCAATCCGCTTGGAGCTGATATGTACATCCTCTGGAGCAGAAAGCGGCAGGCTCATCTCCGAAAGCCTGTGCGAGGGGCTGCCGCGCGAGAGGCGAATGCTCCGCGGCGCACCTGCTCCAGGTAGGCGGTGGAGGTTCCGTTGCGCGACATCTCGCTATACGAGAAGAGCACGACTCCGTTCGCGCCCGCCCGCCGAGCGGAGGCAATCTTCTCCACCGTCTGCTCCGGCGTGATTCGATATGACCCGATTCCGGCGAATATCGCGGCATCCGGCACAGCTGCGACTGCGGTTCGAATCAGCTTCTCTACGGTCCGGGTGTCTCGGCTGTAGGCCATTGGGCACGCTGCGTCAATAAGTCCTTCGCGCAGCCAAACGGGCCAATCCTGCCCACGCTCCAGGCATGCGTCCTCGATGTTTGCAAAGACGGCTGCCGTCACCCCGATGCCTGGGCGTGCCTTGCGAACCTCTGCTGCGATCTCCTGAACGAGCGAGGTGACTTGGCCGCGGCGCCACGCCTGCCACTGCTCTGCCTGGGAAGTTGAGCGGCTCGGCACCTGCGAGGCCATTGACACTGGCCGACCCAATCTCCAACGATTGAACTGGCCAACGGCCTGCCTGCTGAAGTCGTATTCGGCGCACGGGTAGCGAATATAGTCGAGATGGATGCCGTCGAGATCGTACCGAGTCGCAACATCGGCATAGACCCGCTTGAGGTGGGCACGCACCTCCGGGTGGCTCGGCTGCAGGAAGAGGCCCTCGACCTGCTCCGTTTGGGCAGCGCTGTTGCGTCCGCTGCGATCTCTCTGCAGCCAGTCTGGATGGGCGTTTACGATGTGGTTCGGCGCCTTCGGCGGGCGGCTGCCGGTCCACGCGATGAGAGAATTCATCCACGCATGAACCTGTAGGTCATTGCGGCGGGCTTCCGCTATTACGGTCTGCAGAGGGTCGAAGCTCTTTGGAGCATCCGCCAGCGCCTCGGCGCGGGGCTCAAGAGCCGAGGGATACCAGGCGTCCGCCCTGCCTCGCACCTGCACAAACAACGAGTTGATTCCGCACCGAACCGCGGTGCGAACTATGTTCTGGATGGCTGTGGGAGAGGAGAGCGACCAGCGCGAGACCCAAAGGCCGCGCATCTCCACCTCGGGTTCTTCGGCAAGAACCGACGATGCACAGAGGCTTGCGCCGCACGCGAGGATTGCATGCCTTCGCGACAGTAGTCTCGGTTGTGCCTCAACTGCGTCAGGTACAGTAGGCTGTCTCATAGGCTGACATATTCGGTTCGTGGCCAAGGTTGTCCTGCAGTGAAGTTGGACCACATGACGTAAGGGGCGGTAATCGCATTGAATTGGCTGATGATGGGGCTCCCTCTTTTCGCGCTGTTCACTTGGCTGGCACCGCTGGTCGAGACAACGGTGCGTCGCTGGCGGCCACGCTCTCTCGCAGACCAGTCCGCCGAGAGCCATATCCCATTGCCGTCTCTCTCAGTGGTGGTTCCTGCGTGCAACGAGGAGCAGACCATCGCCCCAGCGATGCGAAGTCTGCTTGCGTGCGACTACCCTGGACTTGAGATCATCGCGGTGAATGACCGCTCGACGGACCGTACCGGCGAGATACTCGACGAGATTGCTGCGAGCAATCCGCGACTGAGGGTACTGCACATCCAAGACCTGCCTGCGGGATGGCTGGGCAAGAACCACGCGCTGCAAGTTGGCTCCGACCAATGTGCCGGGAGCTTCATTCTGTTTACCGACGCAGATGTAGTCTTCGAGCCGACCGCGCTGCGCCGGGCGGTCTTGCTGTGCGAGCGCGAGGAGGTCGATCACCTAGTGGTGATGCCGGACGTGGTGCTGAAGAGCTTCTGGGAGACTGTGGCTGTATGGATGTTCGGCGTAGTATTTGTGATGCACACGCGCCCATGGCGGCTGGAGGACCCGAAGTCGAACTCGTTCTGCGGCGTCGGGGCGTTCAACCTGGTCCGTGCGAGCGCCTATCGAGCGATGGGAGGTCACCACAGGCTTCGAATGGATGTGGCGGACGACATGAAGCTCGGCAAGTGCTTGAAGGAAAGCGGCGCTTATTGCAAGTTTTTGGTTCACGGCGGTCTCGTGAGCGTAAGGTGGGTCGAGGGAGCATGGGGCCTGGTGACGGGCCTCACTAAGAATTTCTACGGCGGATTCGGCTTTCGGCCCGAGAGGGCCGTGCTGGGGGTTGTCGGGATCAGTGCGCTAGGTATCTGGCCGCCCATCGGCTTGTTTGTGGGTCCCACGCTTCCTCGCGTGTTGTGCGGCCTCACGATGGTGGCGATGGTTGCCGCAGCTACCGTGGCAAGGCCCAACCCAAAGTCATCTCCTCTACACGGACTTGCCTTCCCGTTCGGCTCGGCGCTAATCGTCTTCACGATTCTTCGTTCCGTGTGGTTCACTCATCGCCAAGGGGGCATTAAGTGGCGAGGAACGTTCTATGCGCTTCAGGAACTACGCAAGGGGATAGTCTAGGGCTTGCGAGTCGGCAGCCCGATTGCTCGCCTTCGCGTCGGCATCGAGCCGAGATCGAGAGAGACCTCAGCGGCGACTCCGGCAGCAAGCTGCACTACGCTTTTCGCGGGTCCCCACTGAACCTCTGCAGATTGCGCCTCGGCGCTCATGAGCGTGATGGCCGCAAACCGCCCGGTGTAGGTGACAATTGTGGCGCTGAGCGGATGCTTAGAGGGAGTTACGGTTATCCAGTAGGGTTCCAGCCTCCCACCCGGTGCCGGAACCGAAAACTCGGCGGGGAGCGTGACCTGTTCGGCCTGTATAGCGGCGGCATAAGCTTGCCTGGGCAGTCCGGCTGCCATCAGGCCGCGCGCGTCGTCGAGCGCTTGTTCCGCATAGATTGTGGGCGGCTGTTGTTTATGAGTGCTGCCGATATCCGCCAGAATGTCCTCCGCGTCCCGCCTGTCTTGGATAATGAGGCTGCGTCCACGTTCGCCCTGGAGGTCGGCAAGCAGTCGCATCGCCGGCATAGAGTCGCTTGCGAGCGCCCATGTTCCTGAGTCCATCTCAGAACTCTCGGTCTCCACCTCGTAGGACTTGCCCGGCACAAGCGGGAAGAGAGTCGGCAGTTCCACTTCAACCTTTTCTCTGTCGGCCTGCTCCATGGTTGGCGCAGAAACCCAAAGGGTCATGCAGTGCTTGGACTCAACGTCACGCAAGCTGAGCCGAAATCCACTGTGAGATTCGCCACTATTGCGAAACAGCGTCACCTTGTTTGCGCCAAACATCGACTTTGGTGCAGTAAAGGTACGTTTCAGGGGATTCGGTTGAGGCTCGCCCGCTGCGGAGATGGAGGATGGTCCTGGTTCCCAGCCGATCCCGGCTGGGGCTTCGATTCCGGCGGCAACCTCGCGCAGCAAGTTCGCCGTATTGCCCCGTTGCCACCAGTTGTAGAGAGTGGCGTAGCGCACACCGGTTGCGTAGGCTGCCTGAAGGCAGGCCACGAACTCTGGGTCGGAGGCGACGCTGCACTCCATGTTTGGCAGAGCGGTACGGCCCATCTCTCGCTGCTTTAGCAGCCACGGCAGCATTGTTTGCCCCGACCAATACTCCGCACCAGGCCTTGCGCCGCGCACATAGCCAGCTTCCAGGAGCGGATGATACGCATTGATGTCCGCGAACGGAAACGTGGGCATTCCATACGGTTCCGTGAACACATTGCGCCTCATGAGGTCTGGCGAGTACACGGGTCCCAGCCTCACCGGCTCCGCGGGCAGAGCGGCAAAGACCCAATCGGCAAGCCTCTGCTGCTGCTTGGCGAGATTCTGGTGCAGCCACCACCTCTCCGTGTTATCCAGGCCGTCGCGCGGATCGAGGTGTACCCGGTCTCCGAGCGCCTCGGTCACCGTAAACGGGTTGAAGTCCGCCATCAGATTTGCTCTTGGCACATCGCCGTTCCGTTTGGTGTAACTGCGGTCGTCAACGCCCTTCGCCCAATAGATGCTCTCATCGCCGGTCGAAATCTCGATGGGAAGCAGTCTTGCCTTGCCGGCGGCTGC
>VFKD01000624.1 GCA_009885735.1 bacterium | reverse complement strand
GTTCGAATCTCGTTGTCGGTCAGCTCCGGATGGAAGAGGACCGGGATACTGCACGGCATGCTCTTGATCTCGCGAATGACCTCTATGACTCGCTCAACGTCCATCGGCTTCGGCTCCATGCCGCCGCACTCTTCGTACGAAACCGTGTGTTCGTCGCCCCATTTCGCGTTGTGGTTTGCCACCATGCTGCCGGTAAGCTGCCACAGATGCTGGAAGTTTAGCGCGTCGGCGCCCAGGCTCTCGGCAACGCCTATCATCTCGGTGGCATACTCATAGTTGTCCGGCGTCATCGCGCAGTTGATGATGAGCACCGGCTTCTTGAGCCCCTTCCGCTTCTTGAGCTCCTGAAGGAGCATTGCCCCCTCGATGGTTCGCTCGTAGGCAGTCTTGTGCGTGCCATCGGCCATCTTGAGCGTGCGGCCCGGCTCGCGGACATTGTTGTGAACGTCTCCCTTGCCGTCTATGGAGATGGTCATCATGTCCATCGGCACCTCCAGCATCTGCTCGGCTCTCTTAAGAAGGGTCGTACCGTTCGTAGTAACTCCCGCAGGCAGTCCCTTCTGCTTGATATACTGGATAAGCTCCACGAAATGCGGATAGATGGTCGGCTCGCCGCCCGTGAACCATATGTAGGGTCCCCACGGCGCCACATCGTCCACCACTCTCTTCCACACGTCCACGCCCAGGCTGTCCTTCGGATTTGTGAAGACAGATCCGTTCGCCACGAAAGAGCACATTCGGCATCGCAGGTTGCAGCTAAAGGTCGGCTTAAAGGTGATGCCCAACGGATACTTGCTGGTGCCCAGCCCCGCATGCTGCTCCATGGGCAGGCCGTGTACGCGCACTTTGTTGCGAAGATACCACTTCACCAGGTCCGGGTGATTGAAAACCATCCGCGCGCCGGTGCGCGCCGTGCTCAGCAGTGTTGCCATCGTGTAAACCCCAATCTTGAGACAAACCTGCCATGTGCGACAGTACAGGCCGGAGCGTAATTGGTTTTAGGTCCGCCTAATTCCTGCACGGGAGACGCATTCGGGCCGTAGGGGCAACCCCCCGTGGTTGCCCTTCTAATAATCCACCGGGCGCAGATAGAAGTCGTTAATCGACGTGCTGGAGAGCATCGCCGAGGTGGGCAAGTGGCGCTTCCAGTGCGTCCCCGCCACACGCTTGGTGACAAGACCAACCTCGTCTGCAGGGAAACCGATTCGTAGTAGTCGCTCCCTACCGTATCCCCGAAGCAGGTAATACAGGATGCGATCCGCTCGCTCATAGGTGATGCCGAAGTCACCCTCATCCGTCTGCCCAACCACCAAGTCTGCCGAGGCCGGCTTATCGACGATCTCGTCTGGAACTCCAATCTCACGCGAGAGCGCCCACACTTGGGTCTTGAACAGGTCGCCGAGCGGGTTCAGCGGCGGAGAGTCGTCTGCATGCCACGTGAAATATCCAAACAATCGCTCGGTCTTGTTGCCGGTGCCTATCGGCAGTGCATTGCGCTTCTCCGACTGGTCGAAGAGCACGATCATCCGAGTGCGAGCCATGACGTTGCCTCGTCTGCGGCCATCCGCATCCGGCTCGTTCGCTAGATAGCCGTCTACCGCGTCGGAGATGTCCACCGTATCGCAGTGAATTCCCAGGTCGTCCACCACCATCTGAGCGTGACGAAGGCTGTCCGGCGAGCTCGTGCGATACGGCATGCGTATTCCGAAGACGTTCTCGGGCCCGAGCGCTTTCGCGCAAAGATAGGCTGTCAGCGAGCTGTCCACTCCGCCGGAGATGCCCACCACGGCTCGGGTGAACCCGCGCCTCCTAATCAGCTCGTCTCGCAGGAACTCCACCAGCCAGTCGATGGCGAGCGGCGCGTTGATTGCCAGACTTGCGCTGCTGCAGGAGGACGTTCTGGGCGCTCGATAAACGGTCCACATCTACTCTTCGGTCGCCTCCCACCGCATCACGTGCGACTCCAGCCGTTCGCCCTCGAAATCGTACTCCGTCTCGCCTATCACTTGAAAGCCAACCGACCTGTAGAGCCGTACCGCTGCGTCATTGCGCTTCACTACCCACAACATGAGGCCGGACCGCCCTTTGCCTCGTGCATCGGCCTGAAGCTCACGCATGAGCGCCTTGCCAATCCCCTGCCCCCGAGCCCGATCCGCAATGCAGATTCCCACGCTGGGATAGGCATCTGCCTCCGGGTGAAACCAGGCATACCCCAGAATACCACCGGAGTCATCGACCGCCGCGATAACAGGTCCCTCTACCTCTGCGAGCGCCCGCTGGGCCGATTCCTTGGTGAGCGAGTACGGGTGGAACGTTTTATAGGTTTCGGCCGAGAGCCCCTCGAGAAACTCGCCGAGCCTCTCGGAATCGCCAGGACCCAGCCGACCAAAGCTACAGGCAGACAGCACCGAGTTCAGGACCGGCAAGGACCGCGTGACACGCGCTCCAGCTCCAGCACAATGTCCGGCAGCGACGCTTCAAGGTCCGCGAGCATCGGCGATGCGGCCCGGGCTATCGCAACGTCATCGAGGTCGATCTCTGCCTGCACAGCGCACTCGTCGGTGACCGGAGCCTCCACCCGAACCACTCCCCAAGGGTCCACCACACACGACGATCCGGTGAACCCCTTCCCGCCTTCGAAGCCGACCAGACCCGAGTAGACCACGAATACACCATGCTCGTCCGCGACATTTGGGAGGAGGCGCTTCCACCGCGAGAGATTGCCAACCTCATCGCCTGTGAACTCCCGCCCTGGCGAGGCGGAGAGGACATAGATGACTTGCGCGCCCTTCAGCGCCGCAATGGTGGGAGCGACTGAGTGCCACACGTCCTCGCAAACGAGCATCGCAGACCGTCCGAATCGAGTGTCGAATGCGTCGATCGTTCTGCCGCGAGAGACAAATCGCTTCTCGTCGAACACCCCATAGGTTGGCAGGAAATACTTATGATGTACATGGCAGATTCTCGGCTCCACAATGCTGGCGACACCTGAAAGAGTGGCATACATCGCGGAATTGAAGTACCTGCCGTCGGCTAGCTCGTAGAACCCAACCACGACATCAACATCTGCATCCTTCGGCACATTTGCTCGGTAGACCGAAAGCAGGTCCTCAAAGACTGTCTGGGCCGATCGCGCGACATCCCGCACTCCGCCTTCCAGGAAGTATCCCGTTAGTGCAGTCTCCGGAAGCGCGATGACATTCGGGCGTGGCGAGCCCAAGTGCAGTTCACCAAAGAGCGTCCCGACACGCGCGAGGTTCTTGTCGTACGAAGCCTTGTTAGGCTTTATTTGGGCGGCTGCAACCTCGAAAACCATGATCGCTCCACAGCGGGAAGGGGCTGCGTCAGTATAGCCCATAGGGGTTACGCGGCTCTAGTGTCGGCTCCCGTCGCTTCACACAACTTACATCAGGGTCGCTGCGTATGCTAACCTGTGGGTCTTGTGCCCAGCGTGTACTCGCAGCGCAATGCATTCACACCGCACCTGGCTTACACGAACATGAAAAGACACACGAGTGATGTTTCAGAGAGGCTCATCGCCTCCGCGCGCGCTACTATGCATGAGGTAACCGCACGCGCCGGCCATTGCCGTGTCGTTGTGGCTGTTTCGGGCGGGCAAGATTCGGTGGCGCTCCTTCACATTCTCGCATGGCTGCGGGAACCGCTTGGCCTCGACCTTCGAGTCGCCCACATTGAGCACAGCCTTCGCGGAGAGGAATCACGCCGAGACGCCGAGTTCGTTCAGGAGGTTGCCTCAAGCCTCGATATTCCTGCTGCTGCGTACATCGTCGATGCTGCAGGTGCGGCGAAACGGCTGCACATCGGCATTCAATCTGCAGCGAGGCAGCTGCGGCACAAGCGACTCAACGAGGCGGCGCAGGCACACGGAAACGCGCTCATCGCTCTGGGTCATACGCAGGATGATCGAGTAGAGACACTTCTGCTTAACCTCGTCCGCGGCTGCGGGATCCAAGGGCTTGCCGCCATGCCTGCCTTCGCCCCGCCCATTGTTAGACCCCTGCTGGGCGCCCCGCGCCAAGAAACTGAGTTTTACTGCGAAGAGAATGGCCTGGAGTTTCGAACGGACTCTTCGAACAGCTCGACAAAATACCTACGGAATCGCATCCGTTCGGAACTGCTGCCCAACCTCAGATCGTACTACAACCCTGGGGTAAGCGCCGCACTTGCCAGGCTGGCGCAGATCGCCGAGGAAGAGTCGACGGCGCTTGATGCACTCGCCCACGCAGCCCTAGACAGAGCGACTTTATCAAGTGATGGGCAGGGCGTTCGGCTAGACAGCGCTGAACTCTGCAGCCTGCCGAACTGGATAGCGCGCCGAGTGGTTCGTGCTGCGATAGGACTCGTTTCGGGTTCGCTCACGGACATCGAGTACGCCGCCGTGGACCGAGTGCTCGTGGGAATTAGGGAGGCGACGCTTGGACACAGATTCCAGTGGACCCTTCCACTGGGCAACAATAGGGTATCGGCTAATGGCCGCGAGGTAGAGTTCACAAGCGTGTCAGCTCCCGCTTCCCCGCTCCCAGCCTACTATCCTGTTGCCATACCAGGCGAGACGAATGCTGCCCGATTTGGGCTCGTTGTGCGAACGAGCATTGCGCAGGAAGCGATGAACCCTGCAATCGCTTCCGCGATGACAGCGGAGTTTGACGCGGAGTTTATCCAAGGGGCTCTAGTTGCGCGGAACCGTAGGCCGGGTGACCGGCTCCACCTGGAGGCAAGCGGCGGCACGCAGAAGGTCCAGGACCTGATGGTTAATCGCAAGGCGCCGCGAGTCAGCCGCGACGAGGTGCTGGTCCTGGCCGATGATTGCGGGCCGCTGTGGGTCGTCGGACACAGGATAGGCGCAAGGGCGCGGCCGCACGGGCTTACGAAATCGATATTACGCATCTCGCTGGAGCCTTTGGCGGCAGCCCAGCAAGAATGACGGGGAGAATCGCACAGGTGTGCTATACTGATCCGTTCGGAACGTTGCCGCCTGAGGGGTCTTTGTCTTGAATAACAGAAGCATTAAACTGATCGTGTTGGCGATGTTTGTGGGTCTTGTCGTCTACGCGCTTAGCAAGAACAACAGCGTCTTTCAGAACGCAGATAAGCCCCTTAGCTACAGCCAGTTTTGGCAGCACCTAAAGGACTCGAACGTTAAGGTCGGCGTCTGGGAGAAGGATCGGTTCACCGGTGAGTACGTTCGCAAGCCGGTAACCGCGAGCAGCGACAAGTTCTCTGTGAATCTTCCAGCCTCACCCGAGTCCCAGAACGAACTGACGAAGATGCTGCTGACGATGCATGTGCCGTACCACTATGCCAGACCACCTATATCCGAGTTCATGCAGGGCATCATCTTCTCGATCATGCTCCCGCTGGCGTTCATTGCCATCCTCTGGTTCCTGTTTATCCGGCAAGCCCAGAGCGGCGGCAATCAGGCGCTCTCGTTTGGCCGGTCGCGAGCAAAGCGGCTGACGGACAACGTGCCGAAGGTCACTTTCGACGATGTGGCTGGAGTGGATGAAGCGAAGCAGGAGCTCTCCGAGATCGTCGAGTTCCTCAAGAATGCCAAGAAGTTTCAGGCGCTTGGCGCCAAGATACCCAAGGGCGTTCTCTTGCTGGGACCTCCTGGATGCGGCAAGACCATGCTCTCTCGGGCCATCGCCGGTGAGGCGGGAGTCCCGTTCTTTCACATCTCGGGTTCAGACTTTGTAGAGATGTTTGTGGGAGTGGGCGCAAGCCGCGTGCGAGATCTGTTCGACACGGCGAAGAGTCATCGGCCTTCGCTCATCTTTATCGATGAGATCGATGCAGTGGGCCGCCAGCGCGGCGCGGGCCTCGGTGGAGGGCACGATGAGCGCGAGCAGACCCTGAACCAGCTTCTCGTCGAGATGGACGGTTTCGACCCGAATTCCGGCGTCATATTGATAGCGGCCACGAACCGACCGGACGTGCTGGACCCGGCCCTTCTGAGGCCGGGCCGCTTCGACCGCCGAGTGGTAGTGGACGCGCCGGACAATCGCGGACGCCGCGAGATATTCCGTGTTCACCTGCGCGGCAAGCCACTGGACTTCGACGCGAACGAGGCTGACCGAGAGAAGGCCATTGAGGGCCTTGCGCAGCGTACGCCGGGATTCACGGGCGCGGACATTGCGAATCTTGTGAACGAGGCGGCCCTGCTTGCCGCTCGCCACGACAAGACGCGAATATCGCTGGTCGAGTTTGCAGAATCGATCGACCGCGTGCTGATGGGCCCGCAGCGCAGAAGTAGGGTGATGACCGAAGCCGTTCGACGCCGAACGGCGTATCACGAGGCGGGTCACGCAATTGTGGGCGAGATGCTCGAGGATGCAGACCCGGTCACGAAGATCAGCATTCTTCCGCGCGGCATGGCGCTTGGATACACCCTTAGCCTTCCCACGGAGGATCGATACAATCGCACCCAGAGCGAGATCGAAGACAAGATTGCGATGGCGCTGGCCGGACGCGTTGCAGAGATGCTGGTGTTTGGCGACATGGACACAGGCGCATCGAGCGACCTCGACCATGTGACGGACCTAGCGCGATCAATGGTCTGTGAATACGGCATGAGCGAGAGCCTCGGGCCGCTGCGACTGGGCCGCAGGCACGGCAATCCGTTCCTTGGCCGCGACATTATGGAGGACAGGGATTACTCCGAGGAGATCGCACAGAAGATAGATGCCGAGGTGCGGAGCATTGTGGATCGCAACTATAAGCGCGCCGAGAAGATACTCACCGACAATCATGATGCTCTCGAGCGAGTGACCAATGCTCTCATAGCTCACGAGACCCTGGAGCGAGAGGCGTTCCTCTCCATCTTGGGCGGAGCCGAGCCAGACAGCCTCAACCAGAAGCCCGATGCTCCGCCCGCTGCCGGTCCGCCGGCAACGACGGTTGAACCCGAGCCGCCGCGCAGCAAGCGCGTTGAGCCGCGGCTGATGCCGGAGCCTGGCCCGGCGTAGGTTGGCTCTACAAACCAGTACTCAGGACCTGCAGGCCTCCATGGCCTGTGGGTCCTGCCTCTTTCTGCAGGGCCACAACTATCCTCTTCCTGTCCGGAGACCAATCAAAGTCCGTGGATGGAAGCCCAATCAGCTTCTGGACCCGGCCTGTCGATATCTTGACGCTCACCAGTTCGTGTCCGCTCGGCGTGCGGCGCACAGCGCCGATATGATGATCGTCGATCCAGGTCGGCGCTCGCAGGTCACCCTCTCGCGCAGTCGTGAGGGGTGTGGGCCGTCCTCCTTCGTGCTCATCGATCAGCCATATTCTGCCCGCCGCATCCCGCGATTCGTTCTCAAGCACGCTCAGCGCTAGGCGCTTACCCGTAGGCGACCAGCAGAGCCCCTGTAAGGCCGGTCCATACCTTCCCGCTCGCGAAACATCTCGGTCATTGCCCGGATCCGCTGCCTGGCCGGAGGCCGCCCAGGTCCAGAGGGTGCGTCCGTTCGGCATTCCCGGCTCTGCAATGCGCACCTGATAGGCCGGGCTTGAGGTCGGGCCACGAAGAATTCGCCGTATGAACGCAAGCTTGGCGGCGACGGGCGAGTAGCACGGCCAGTCGGAATCAGCCGCGGGCTCAACCCGAGCAGACGCGGCATCCGCTGCTACGCGGGTGTTGCGCGTCACGATAGACGCTTGGCCGTCAGTGTCAACACCGACCCACGCCAGTCGACTACCGTCGCTTGACCAGGTGGGCGACCGATAGGAGTACAGTTCGTCCTCATAGGACTCCGGGTGTACTCCCGCGGGCTGTGGCTTGCCTCCACGCATCGAGAGTCTCCACAGTCCAGATCCCGGCAGGCGATCCTTGTCGTCGAACTCGAACCACTCGACTCCGGGAATGAGAAGGGAGACACCGTCGGGCGACCACACCAGGCCCTCCGGCGCGGACAGGCTAATGCGGGACGTTTGCGGTTCTCGATCCGGGCTAACTGCCCACTCGCCCACGAGCGTTTCGGGCATCGACAGGCTCGAGTCAGTTACGTGAACAAATGCCTTCCCATGCGAGTCTGCGACCAGGCAGGCTATGCGCTTACCGTCTGGCGACCATCGCGGAGACCACGCCCGCTGAACGGCCCGTTCGGACGGCTGGGCGAGCTTCTCATCGCTTCGACCGCAACCGGCGAGGCACATGCAGCCGCCCAAGGTGAGGAGACCTAATCGCAAACAGCGATAAAGCACCGCTAGCGCGAATCCGACGCTGGATCAGCTTCGTCAGGATGCAGAATCATCCATCGCTCTGGATTCGACACCGAGATGAATCCCACGTCCGAGTAGACAGCATGAGCATCTTTGGTGGCCAGGACCCAGCGTCGCAGGCCCTGAAAGTCTGCATGGTCCAACGCAAACCGCAGCATGGCCCTCGCAACGCCGCGAGACCGACTGGCTGGATCGACGAAGACATCGCAGATCCACGCGAATGTAGTCGCGTCTGAGATCACGCGGAGGTAGCCAACTTGCAGACCGTCCTGGTAAGCGCCGACCAACAGCGCGGAGCCTCGCGCGGCCTTCTCGACACGCTCGCGCGATATTCCCGGAGACCAGTAGCTGCTAGCGAGCCAAGCGTGGATTCGCTCGAAGTCCAGCCTCACCGGGTCGCACGAAACCTCGAAGAGTGGCTTAGTCGACGGCATCGGCTAGCCCAATCTATTCATGTACATGCGTGCGGCCAGCCGTCATTCCTGCAGAAGCAAGAATCCAGGAGTGTGAACCCCGGTTAAGGGCGTAGCGGGGCAGGCCTGGATTCCCGCTAACGACATGCGGGAATGACGGTTTGACGGTCTGTACCGCTTTTATGAGCAATGTGGACAATTCAGGCTAGACGGCGGCCAGCTCGCGAAGATGTGCGAGAGAATCTTGGTCCACCTGGGCATGCAGGCTGTTGCCGTGCGTGTCCATGGTTACGATAGCATAGAGCTTATCCACCTGCAGGCTCCACATCGCCTCCGGCACTCCGAACTCATCAAGGAAATGGACGCCGTCCACATCGGTGACCGCCTCCGCATAGACCTGCGCTGCTCCCCCTATTGCATTCAGATAGACAGCGCCAACCTCCCTCAGGGCGTCGAGCGTTCTTGCGCCCATTCCGCCCTTGCCTATGACGGCTCGCACACCGAACTTACGCAGGATTTCGGCCTGATATGGCTCTTCGCGCATGGAGGTGGTGGGTCCCGCCGCTTTCACATGCCACTTGCCATCTTCGTCCTTCAGCATCACGGGGCCGCAATGGTAGATCGCACCTCCCTGCAGGTCAACGGGCGAATCGTGCGTAAGGAGGTACTTGTGCAGTTCGTCGCGACCAGTGTAGATGTTCCCACTCAGCAGAACCACGTCCCCAACCCGTAAACTGCGCACCGCCTCGTCCGAAAGAGGCGTGTTCAGCAGCACCTCGCGTCCCGTTACCGGCAGGCCCTCGTCAGCGCCAAGCCGCGCCGGATTCTCAGATCGGTAGAGCCACTTCGTAATTGCTCCTGTGGCAATATCCACGCGAACTGCTAGGCGGCGATAGGCCCAACAGTTGTAGGCCACCGAGACGAAGTAGCTGGCCGGCAGCCGATTCTGCACGCCCACTTTGCAGCCCAGCAGCGTGACATTGCCGCCGAAGCCCATCGTTCCGATCTCTAGCTGATCCACGACGCCCATCACTCTCTCTTCAATTGCCGCAAGCTCTGGGATAGAGTTCGTATCGTCTAGGGACCGAAACAACTGCTCTTTCGCATGCTGGTAGCCGCTCGTTCGGTCACCGCCGACACACACTCCCAAGACTCCAACGCTGCAGCCCTGGCCCTGGGCTTGGTAGACCGCATGCAGCAGGCACTTGTAGACTCCCTCCAGGCTGCGGTCCGCTCTCCCCGCTCCCAGAAGCTCCATGGGCAGCGAGTACTGGATGTTTTTGTTCTCGCATCCCCCACCCTTCAGGAGGAGCCTCACCTCCATCTCGTCTTGCTCCCACTGATGGAAGTGGATAACGGGAGTGCCAGCACCTAGGTTGTTGCCCGAGTTCTTGCCGGTGATGGAGTCCACTGAGTTTGGCCGAAGCCTCCCCAGGCGTGTCGCGCCCTCGACCGCTCGGCGAATGGCAGCCTCAACGGGAATCTGGTTGACGCCAACCGGGCAGTAGACCTCGAACGTGGGCATCCCCGTATCTTGGCAGATAGGCAGAATGCTCTCGTGAGCCATGTCGATGTTGCGCCTAATGATTGCAAGCGCCTGGCCCGCCTTCGAGCTCGCATCCTCGCGATCGGAAGCCCGCTTGATGGCTCTGCGCACATCGTCCGGCATGTTGCTCGCCGTCTGTGAGATCAGATCGACGAGGCTCTCTTCTAGCTGCTGCATTTCATATCTCCAAACGCCGATTAGTGAACTATCGGTTCTGCCCGGCAATCTCCAGCAGTGAGTCCGCAACGCGCTCGGTCCCTCGCCCGTCCACGAGTTTCTGACCTGCCGCAGACAGCTCGCGCCGGAGCGAGAGATCCGCCGAGAGCTGCCTCACAGCGGCCTCTATCTCCATCTCCAGCGCATTAGCGCCGTAACCAAGCGACAGCATCGCGCCTGCGGAGGCCAGCCGAGCCACGAGGTCGACCTGATGGTCTATCGGCTGGCAGAGCGCGATCGCGGGCGTTCCAGTTCGGCAGCACTCATACATTGTGAGGCCGCCCGCCACTATCGCGAGATCACACTTCATATATTGGTCCAGCAGATTCGGGAGCCCAACGTGTACGTAGTGCGGCCAAGGTGCGCCATCCAGAGCCGCATCCAGCTCGGCCACGTGAGGAAACCCTCTCCCCACGGCGAACTCAACCGCGCTCAAACCCTCAATCTCGCGAACAGCCCGCGCAGTCTTTACGCAGAGGCCGGCCGCATCCACGCCACCGAGCGACACGAAGAGCCGTCGGCCCGTTTCTGCATGGTCGCGAGGTGCGGTCGGCAGCGGCTCAGCAAATACGGGGTCCAGAGTGGCAAACTCTGGTCCCTCCAGCAGTCTCGTCCTGGCATCCAGCGCCTGCGGATCGGCCTCGCGAACAAGCACGTTGATGATAGCATCCGCCCAAAGCCTGCCCAGGCCAAGATCGTCAAGGGTGACAATTGGCGATCCTAACGCGCACAGCGCCGCCATCTCGTGGCCGGAGGTGTCGAGCATGTCTACCACGACGATATCCGCAGGGTCCGACCTAAACTCCTCCAAAACCGGGCCCGCTTCAAACTTCGGCTTTACGGCGGCAGGGTCTCGAGTGGGCGGTAGAGTAAGAACACAGGCTGGCGCGGTGCGAGCAAGCGTGAGGGCGGACTCATCCTCCGCCACCAGCAGTCGCGCATTGAGCGAAGTGCGCGCCTGCAGCGCTCGAAGCACGCGCGCCGCGCGATGAATGTGGCCCGTACCGATGGGATAGCCGCCGTCGGCCCGATAGATGATCTTCATGGGGCGATTCAACTAAGCAATGCCGCGAGAGAGGTTGTAGAAGCCGATATTCGGAAACCAACCGAGTGTGAGCATGGTTCAGTCGCCTTGCAGTTTGCTTGATTACTTCCCAGAGTATACCTACACCCATCGCTGCAGGTTAACGGCTATACTCCTGGAATCGACTCGCGTCGTCTACCTTGGGAGAACCCCCTGTCACAACCTCTAGGTGTCTACGTCCATGTCCCCTTCTGCAGAAAGCGCTGCCCCTACTGCGACTTCAACACCTATGCTCGCCAGGGCAAGCTGGTGGAGGCTTACGTAGAGGCCGTGAAGATCGAAATATCGCGATCTGAAGCGCGCGACCGGACAGTGGAGACGATCTTCTTCGGTGGAGGAACACCCACCTATCTCAGCGCGAATCAGCTCGGCTCTATTTTGGATACCGTACGGCACACATTCGCAGTGACTGACTCCGCAGAGATCACCTCAGAGGCGAATCCTACCACCTCCGATGCAGCAAAGTTCTCTGCGATGCGCAAACATGGGTTCAATCGGCTGTCGGTCGGAGTGCAGGCATTCGACGATCGCATCCTCCCTCTCATCGGTCGGGAGCACTCGGCGGACGAGGCGGACGCTGCGGTGCGCGCGGCGTACGCGGGAGGATTCGAGAACGTCAATCTCGACCTCATGTTCGGCCTTCCCTCTCAGCACCTAGCGGACTGGAAGGCCTCGCTTGAGCGCGGCCTTGCGCTTGGCACTCAGCACATCTCGGTGTATGCGCTCACCTTGGAGCCCGGCACCCCGTTTCACAAAATGGCTTCCGAGGGAGTTCTGGAGCTTCCGACTTCAGACGACCAGGCGGATCAGTTCGCATGGGCTATCGACACCATCCGCGATGCCGGGCTAGAGCACTATGAGATCTCAAACTTTGCGCGTCCGGACTGCATGGCCCAGCACAACTTGGTCTACTGGCGAAACGAGGAGTATGCCGGATTCGGCCCTGGGGCTGTCTCATACCTAGAGGGCCGTCGGTGGACAAATGCGAAACGGATACCAGACTATGTGAAGCGCATTGCCGCGGATGAATCTCTAGCGATTGATGAGGAGAGGCTCGGCCCGCGCGAGTCTCTCGGCGAGACACTGATGCTGGGCATTCGCCTCCTGGGCGGAATGCCGCTCGGGCCACTCCGACTACGGTTTGGCTCGGAGGCGGTGCAGGCCCTCAACGACACGTTTGGGCGCCTGCAACGAAAGGGCCTGATCACACAAGTCGAGGAGATGATACGGCTGACTCAAAAGGGGGTAATGCTCGCGGACACCGTGGCAGCGGAGCTGCTGGCCGAGCCACCAAAAAGGGGCGAGGGCCTCAGAGCGGAGTCGAACCGCTGACCTTCGCTTTACAAGAGCGTTGCTCTACCACCTGAGCTACTGAGGCGCAATAGTGCGAACTGCTAATCGTCGTGCGGCATCTTTGTGCTGATCTTGCGCTTCACTCGCTGCAGCGCGTTGTCGATACACTTTGTGCGGCAGCGCAGCTCCCGCGACATCTCACGATACGACCTGCCTTGAAGATAATACTCCAAAACCTGTGATTCCAGATCAGACAGCTCATGACAGATAGACTGATGCAGGCTTCGCGAATCCTTGCGGTCCAGCACCCATTCAACCGGGTCCGGCGCTCGTTCGTCCGCGATGCAGTCCAGGAGGCATCCCTCACTGTCCGAGTCGATAGCCGGGTAGTACAGCGAAATATAGCCGTTGAGAGGAACATGCTTCTGGCGCGTGGCCGTCTTCACCGCCGTGATAATCTGGCGAGTGACGCATAACTCGGCAAATGCGCGGAAGCGAGCCAGCCTATCGTCTCGGAAGTCCCTTATCGCTTTGTAAAGGCCGATCATTCCTTCCTGAACCACGTCCTCGTGGTCGGCCCCGGCAAGGAAGTAACACCGCGCCTTGCTCTCCACCAGGTGCCTGTACTTCGACATCAGGTGCTCAGTGGCAAGGTCGTTCCCTTTGCGCGACTGAACTACCAGATCCTCGTCCGCAGTCATCTGGTATCGAGCAGTAGGATGCTGACAGAATGAGAGCATGAGCGATACACCCTCCAATCATTGGTGGGGATTAGGAAAGCTGTATGAAGGCACGCTGCGTCGCGCAGAACTGAGCGAACCCGGTACGTTTACTATAAACAAGACGGTGGGCATTGTCAAGCGTTTTCAGCCTCCACAGACATATTTTCTGCAAGATTGGCAGGAATGATGCGTACTGCTTGCGAACGGTGACCGTCTGGGTGTGATTCTGCGCCGACAGCATGTACCCACACGAGGAGTAACCACCCTGTCCGAGACTGCGGATGTTGTCATTGTTGGAGGAGGCGTGATGGGCGTGAGCATCGCTCATCACCTGGCTCTGCGCGGCTGCGGCAAGATTGTTCTGCTGGAGAAGACCTTCATAGGAGCGGGGTCCTCTGGCAAGTCCGGCGCAATCATTCGCCAGCACTACTCCACATCTCTTCTCGTAAAGATGGCCAGACATGGGGTCCAGGTGTTCAGCGACTTTGCCTCTCATACCGGCCACGCATGCGGATGGGACGCCGTCGGCTGCCTCATCGTGGGCCATGCGTCCGAGCGTGCCGCGATGGAGGGGAATGTGGCGCTAATGCGCCAAACTGGCGCGAAGGTGCTCTCCGCAAGCGGCTCAGACCTTACTGACCTCTTTCCGCAAGGGATATTCAACGAATCCGACCTCGGCGCGTGGGAATCCGAGGCCGGCTACGTGGACCCGGCAGCGGTTCTGTACGGATACTCAGCTTGCGCTTCGCGCCGGGGCGCAGTGATACGCCTTGGGGTTGAGGTAACCGGCATCCTCAAGGTTCGGGGCTCGGTGACTGGCGTTTCAACCTCGAAAGGCGTAATATCGTCGGGCGCAACGGTGCTCTGCGCCGGACCGTGGGCGGCACGCATGGCAGCCACCTGCGTCCTCGCGCTGCCTCTCACGGTGATTCGACCCGAGCTCGCCATCTATCGTCGAGCCGGCGACTTCGGCGCACCCACGCACCCGGTACTGGCGGACATGCGCAACGGTTTCTACACGCGGCCCGATTCGGGCGAACGCTCGCTGGTTGGCGCGCTCGATATCTCGAGCGATCAGATCATTGAGAATCCAGACTGTTACGACGAGAGTGTGTCGCCGGAGTTCTTGGCATGGACGAGGTCGAGGGCGTCCGTGCGAATTCCAGCCATGAAGCACGCATTCGGGCGCGGCGGCTACAGCGGCCTCTACACGCTCTCGCCGGACAGTCACCCAATGCTGGGCAGGGCGCCCGGACTCGAGAACCTCTACCTTGCCGCCGGCTTCAGCGGGCACGGCTTCAAGCTGTCGCCTGCGGTAGGACGAGGGATCGCCGAACTCCTGCTGGATGGCGCCTACTCCAGCCTCGACATGACCCCGCTGAGGCCGGAGCGCTTCGCCCAGGGCCAGCCCGTGAAATCCGCCTACGAATATGGACTTCTCTCATGACGTCGCGAGCGGTCGTCGTGGCGCCGCACGGCGTGGTGGCGGCATCCCAGCCACTGGCGGCAAGCGCGGGCCTGCACGTGCTTCAGCAGGGCGGGACCTTCGCGGATGCGGCCATTGCCACGTCGGCTGTGCTTGCGGTTGTGGAGCCGATGGCGAGCCACCTGGGCGGGGATGCGTTCATCATTACCTACGATGCCACTACCCACGAGACAACTGCCCTGAACGGATCCGGCGCTGCTCCGATGGAGGCACGGCCAGAGCGATTTCCCAATGGCATTCCCCTTCGGGGCATTGGTTCCGCAAGCGTACCGGGCCTTGTGGCGGCGTGGCGGGAGCTGCTTGCCCTCTACGGCACAATGCCTCTAGAGGACCTGCTGCGACCGGCCATCGACTATGCCCGAAACGGCTTCCCTGTAGGACGTCGTCTTGCCCAGGCGTGCCAGGCAGCGTTCGACACAGGTGAACAGTGGGTGGGACCGATGCTCAACGGGCTATTTGGTTTGTCGGCGCCTCCTCGGCAGGGCGATGTGGTTGTGCAGCCAAACCTCGCGTGGTCACTCTCCCAGATTGCGGCGGAGGGACCCCAGACGTTCTATCGTGGGGAGATCGCCACGCGAATTGCACGATTTGCCGCGGCCAACGGCGGCTGGATGGCTGCCTCGGACCTCTCTCGGCACCGCACACAGGTCTCGGACCCGATCCGGACGAACTACCGCGGCTACACCCTTCACGGCCAGCCACCGGTCTCGCAGGGGCACATTCTGCTCCAGGAGATGAACCTGCTTGAAGGATTCGATCTCAGCGGCATGGGCGCGGGTTCGACGTCCACTATTCACCACATGGTGGAGGCCAAGAAGCTCGCGTTCGCGGACAGGCATGCCTACCTTGGAGACCCAGACAGAGTGGATATCCCGCTAGAGAAGCTGCTCTCCAAGGAGTACGCGGCGAGCCGCCGACAACTTATCGACCCGGATCGCGCTTCGGCGACGCCAAAGGCAGGTGCAGTCGAGCACGACACCACCTACTTCCTGGTGGCGGACGAGGCCGGCAACGCGGCGAGCTTCATCCAGAGCGTCTTTCATGGCTTTGGATGCGGCGCAGTGGCGGAAGGCACGGGAATCCTCTTCAACAATCGGATGACCGGGTTCTCGCTCGACACAGAGAGCCCGAATTTCCTGGTCCCGGGCCGCCGCACGGCGCACACCCTCAACGCCTACCTGGTGACTCACGGCAGCGAGCTGGCATGGGTCGGAGGAACTCCAGGCGGTGACGTGCAGGTTCAGAGCAACATGCAGGTACTCTGCAATATAATCGACTTCGGCATGGATCCGCAGGAGGCTGTCGAGGCGCCGCGCTGGCAGCACAGCTCGCCGGATGACAGCGTGGGAGTGCTGGAGATCGAATCGAGATGTGCTGCGGAGGCCATCGCCGGTCTCAGGTCGAAGGGCCACGTTGTGAACGAGATTCCGCCTTGGTCGCATGGCAGCAGCTACCAGCTTCTCTGGCGGGACCCGCAAACCGGAGCCTATCATGCCGGTTCGGACCCTCGATGCGACGGTCACGCCGTGGGCTACTAAATCCACAAGCGCGCAGTCCGTCACAATTCCAGTGCGTCGCCGTCAAAGTGTGATAAGATCAGTTGTATTCGCCGCGGATCTTTCGGCCCACCATTTGCCGAGAGGGAGGAACCAGACAATGTGGTGTGATCCTGACATGATGAAGAGAATTCGAAGTGCAATGCGGGCAGCGACC
>VFKD01000615.1 GCA_009885735.1 bacterium | reverse complement strand
TGCCCGATAGCCGTGCCCTGAAGGACCGGCTATGAAGCCTGCGGCTGAGCGTCCTGCGGACTTAACGTCAACGGCGGGCGGGGCAAGCCCCGCAGCCCTACGCACGTGCCGCGGGGGTTCGCCCGATTGAAGGACGGTCGGCGCAACGCCTCGCAGCGGGGCCGTTCACGGCTCCGGCTCGAAACGGTCCTTCGACTCTGCCACGGTAGGGCTGTGGCAGGCTCAGGATGAGCGGGTGGAGACAAGGATGCGCCAAGTGTGCCACTGGGCCGCTCGGGTGCAGGCCAAAGATGCGCATACAGGCGACGGGGGTATAATACGTCCGCAATGAGTCCCACTGTAGCCAATAGAGCGCTTTTCGTCCTGTCTATCGGCGGGGCCGTTGTGGCCGGCTACCTCACGGTCGGCCACCTGAACTACCTCGACATCACCTGTGGAAGCGGCGACCATGGGTGCGACAAGGTCGCGCTTCATTCCTCGGCCCACGGTTTTGGAATTCCAGCGCTGCATGCCATTCCAACGGCAACGTTTGGGGCTGCAATGTACGTAGTGTTAGCGGCGCTTGCCTTTACGAGGGTGGCAGCGGGTCCGGCGCTGGCGCGAAAGGCTCAGCAGCTGCAGTTGGCCCTGCTCTCGGCGGGCATGGTGGTGGAAGTCTATCTTATCTACACCATGAAGTACGTCATACAGGCCTGGTGCCAGTGGTGTCTAGCGTCCGGCGCAATCCTCACCCTTATGTTTATAATCTCGCTTGTCGAGCGCCTGCGCCGCCCGGTGCAGACGCTGGGAGAGACGACTTGAAATCTGAAGCTAAGCTGTTTGGCGGCATCCTGGCCATCTCGTTGGTGCTGGTTGGGTTCGCCGTGTATCCGACCATTATGCATATGCGCGAGGCGCCGCCGCCAGATAAACCGGTCGATCCCAAGAAGCAGATCACGCAGGACGTCCTGCTGCCGCCGGAGAGCCACACGCTGGGCGATCCCAAGGCGCCGTTTACCCTGGTGGAATTTGGCGACTACCAGTGCGTATCGTGCAAGGTCGCTCTAACGGAGATCAAGCGAATCTACGACAAGAACAAGCATCGGCTGAAGATAGTGTTTCACCACCACCAGGCAAACGCCGGCCATGTGAATTCTCCCATCATGGCTCAGGGCGCCTGGGCCGCGGGCAACCAGGGCAAGTTCTGGCAGATGCACGATAAGCTCTATGAGGCGCAGGATCGCTTCAAGAACCTCACGATGACCGAGGCAATGGACGACGTAATGAAAATTGCGAAAGAGCTGCGGCTAGACATGCTTAAATTCGACCCGGAGTTTCGTTCTGATAAGTCTGTGAACGCCGTCGATGCGGTAGAGGATCTGGCTGACAAATGCGAGGTCGAGACGACGCCGACTTTCTTCTTCATCTCGTCCACGGGCAAAGTGACCCAGCTTCCGAGGCTGACCGTGATGGTGGGATTTATGGAAGACGAGAAGAACTGGAAGTAGGAGCACACATATGGAGCTAGGCCTTTCAGGCAGAGTGGCGATGGTGGCCGCAGGCAGCAAGGGAATTGGCCGCGCGGTGGCCCTTGGGCTGGCCGAGGAGGGCTGTAGGGTCTCCGTGTGCGCTCGTGGTCAGGAGGGGCTGGACGCGGTACGGCACGACCTTGAGGGGCTCATCGGGCCGCGAGAGGTCCTAACCTATCGCACGGACGTGAGCAGTGCGAACGACTTGGACGAATGGTTCAAGCGCACGGTCGACAAGTTTGGAACGATTGATATCTTGGTGACGAACACCGGCGGACCGCCCGCCGCGAAGTTCATGGAACTCACCGACACGCAGTGGCAGTCCGGCGTTGAGTCTACGCTGCTCAACGTGGTTCGCCTCTGCAGGCTCGTGATTCCCACGATGCAGGAGAAGGGCTGGGGGCGAATCATCCACGTGACGTCGCTGGTGGCCAAGCAGCCTCTCGACGACCTCACCATCTCGTCCACTCTGCGCACTGGCCTCTCCGCCCTCACGCGGACTTTGGCGAACCAGGTGGCCGAGCACAACATCCTCGTGAACGCTGTTCTTCCGGGGAATACGCTCACGGACAGGGCCTACCACCTGGCCAACGTTCGCGCCAAGGCTCAGGGGATCACCCCCGAAGAGGCGCTGAAGGCGACTGCGGCTAAGGTGCCCTTGCGTCGAATGGCCGAGCCCAGGGAGATTGCGGACGCAGTGGTCTACCTCGCCTCCGAGCGGGCCTCGTACATTACCGGTGTGTCCTTGCTGGTGGACGGCGGAGTGTGCCAGTCCCCGTTATAGACCTTCCGGTCCCTTGTAGCGCGTGTGGAGGCCGCACTCCATCTTGTTGAACCCAACCCATCGGCCCGCGCGCTCCGAATCGCCCTCCTGAACCGGCTGGGTGCAGGGCCAGCAGCCGATGCTGGGATACCCCTGGTCGTGCAGAGGGTTGTAGGGCACATCGTTCGCGCGGATATAGGCCCAAACGTCGTCGCGGCTCCAGTTCGCGAGCGGGTGGATCTTCCACAAGCCGAATCGGTCGTCCCATTCGGCCATCTCGGCATCGGCTCGAACCTCGGTTTGGTTCCTGCGGATGCCGGAGATCCACGCGGTGTAGCCGACTAGAGCCTTCCTGAGCGGCTCGAGCTTGCGCAGGCGGCAGCAGACGTCCGGCTGCTTGTGGTAGATCGGCCCGCCCAGGCGCGCCTCCATCTGCTCGACCGTCTCGTCTGGCTGGATAAGCTCAATGGTGAGGCCATAGCGCTCCTGAATGCGCTCGCGAAGGGCCAGAGTCTCGGGAAACTGGTAGCCTGTGTCGAGATTGAAGACGCGTACAGAGGGGTCGATATCCGCAAGCATAGCCAGGAGCGCGCAGCCCTCGGCGCCGAACGCCGTGGCGATGGTGAGGCCCGTGCCGTAGGTCTCCACGGCCCAGCGCAGTATCTGCTGGGGCGTGCTGACCTCCAGGGATATCTCGGGCTGCTGCTCAGTGATCACTGCCGGAAGGGCCACGTCTCGCTCCTTGCGCGCCGAGGCGCGGTTCAATCTTGACTAAACTGATTGGATTATATTCCATTCCATACGTCACGTCAAGGTCAACCATTTCACCAGGTTGTGGCTGCCCGATATCTCTGCGAGGATTGTGGTTTGGGC
>VFKD01000407.1 GCA_009885735.1 bacterium | reverse complement strand
GGCGTATCGTGGTTCGGCGCGCCGTTCGAGGTAGACATCGACATGCTTCGCGAGCGCAGCATTCGCTACGTCTTCCCCGATATCAGTACACAGGCCCACTTGGAGCACACGGTGCGGCTTGTCTCGTCGGGCCGAGTCCGGATTGGACCCACCATCACACATGTCCTGGAGGGGATCGAGCAGGTTCCAAAAGCCTTCGAGATCACGGCGAACAAGGGTCAGCATGGGGCCATCAATCCCGCCCAGGTAGTGATTCGCGGGGCGTAGGGAGTGTGGCTTGCCCATCCCGCGACCGCCATGAAACCGCGCTTAGGATGTGGGGCTTGCCCCACCCATCCTCGGATTTGACAAACAGCCCGCGTTACCCGTATAACCCTGATAGAGTAACCGGGCGGCCATCGTACGGATTACATCGTGTGTGCAGCCCGGAGCATCGGCTGCCGCAGGGAGGCATCACCATGAAATGCGCGCGTTGTGCAGCCGAAATGCCCGCTCAGGCTCAGTTTTGCATGGGCTGCGGGACGCCTGTACGCACTCCTCAGCCTGCGGCGAGGCCGGCGCCCATCCGCGCGGTTTCTGCTCCGCGCAAGAAGCTGCCCCTGGCCGCAATCGCCGCGGCGGTTGCAGCGCTTGGGCTAGGGTTCGTCGCGTGGAAGGCGTTCGGCGGCGGGAAGGTGGTGCAGGCAACCGGCAGTCCGCTGGGTGGAGGTCCGCTCACCGACAGATCTGGCAAGGTGCTATCAGGAGGTCCGCTAACCGACAACTCCGCGACGGTGACTCCCGCGCCCAGAGACCCGACGGACGTCATCGACTACCTGAAGTTCCTCAAGGACATTGAGCGCCGCCGCGTGCTGCTTCAGCGCAGCAACCTCAGCGATGTGCTCAAGCAGAGCATGGCACTCACCGGTGGTAACCTTCTGGGTGAGATGAGCGAGAATCCCGAAGAGCGACACAATCAAGACTACGCAGCCTTCCAGCAGGTTCTGGCCAAGATGACCACGGATTGGCAGCAGCTTAGCGCTCTGTTTCTCTCGAAGCCCGCGCCTGCCTCCTGCAGCGCCTTACGCGATAGGTATCACGATCTTCTCGGCAAAGCGAACTCGGCGCTCACGCGCGTGGCGAACTCCTTCAGCCAAGCTATGTCAGGGAACGCCGGCGCTGCTCTCGACAACTTGACTGCGATGCAGGGTACCGGCCTAGGAAGCGCCTCCAAGGATGTGGGCGAAGCGACACTTGCCGCGGACGACGAGCTAGGCGCCGTGTGCGACAAGTTCAAGCTCCGCAAGGACTTCGACATTCGAGATGATCTCGGCGGCGGCAACTTCCTCGGTCGCTAGCGCCGGAACATTTAGGTCGATTTGAGGCTGTATTCGGGCCAATCGACCCTCCAGTTGCCTCCCCGATCCGGCATAATCTAAGACTGCGAGAGCACTCTCCGCACGGATGCAGAGAGCTCGCGAGGCGACGCGGACGGCGAAGGATGGGTACGAACGCCGCGTCGTAATTAATAATGCCAAGCGAGATCCGCCGAAAGCTGACAGATGCGGAGATTCATAGTCTCCTGGAACAATACAAGAGCGGTCGGGACCAGACCATTCGGGACCGTATCGTAAATCAATACACAAACCTAGTAGAGAGCGTCGCCCGGAGGTTTGCCGGTGCGGCGGAGCCGTCCGAGGACCTGGCGCAGGAAGGCTATATCGGACTCATTAAGGCGGTCGATCTCTACGACGGCACCAGAGGGGTAAAGTTCAGCACGTACGCCACTCACTTTGTGATCGGGCAGATAAAGCACCACCTGCGAGACAATGGGAAGATTATCAAGGAGCCGGCATGGCTCCAAGAGCTCAACCAAAAAGTCACGCGGGTCATAGAGTCGCTCAGCCAGGAGCTTGGACGCATCCCCAGCAACGGCGAGATAGCCAAGCTGATGGGTATGGCCGAGGAGCAGATTGCAGACCTCCTTAGCACCCGAGAGGTGTTTAAGGTGGGCTCGCTCGACGGTGGCTCCGAGCAGGATGACGACAGCGCGTCGGCGTACGACATTGACCGGGT
>VFKD01000394.1 GCA_009885735.1 bacterium | reverse complement strand
GGTGCTGCACTGCAATGTTGAATTGGGCGCTGCCACCATGGTGGCTATCAAGATGGGGGTCGAATCTTATCGGCAGAGCCGTACTCTGCTGTGGGACGCTCGCAACGAGAGGGTGGTGAAGGCATGAGCATTCGGAGGCCGACCTTGTCATTAGTCCATCCTGTCCACCAAGTCCACTTCGTCCACATCCCTCGGCTTCTTATAGTGTGCGCTGGGCTGCTGCTCTCCGTCTGTTGTGTCGCCACGGCCGCCCAAGACAACACGCTCACCGAGGCGGAGCGAAAGGCCGGCTGGATACTGCTCTTCGACGGCAAGAGCCTTGCAGACTGGCGTACCAGCGACTGGAAGATGAGCCGCAAGGAGCCTGAGGATGGGGCGATCAACCCGCATCGCTCCGGCCACTACATGCTGCTGCACAAGCGGGCGTGGACCAACTTCGTGCTCGCGCTGGACTTCAAGATTTCCAAGGGGTGCAACAGCGGCATTTTCATCCGGGAGTATTCGCTCACCCCGCGGCCCATGAAGGACGTGGGCTACAACGGTCTTGAGATCGCCATCGACGACACCACGGGAACCGGCTACCACGAGACCGGCGCTCTCTACGACCTAGTTCGGCCCACTCGCAATGCAATGAAGCCGGCCGGGGAGTGGAATCACATGGAAGTGACCTGTAACGGAGCGCTCATATCGGTCGTATTGAACGGGGAGAAAGTGACCGAAGCGGATTTAGACCAGTTCATCGCGCCGAACCGCAGGCCGGATGGATCTGAACACAAGTTTGATGCTGCGTTTCGGGACCATCCGCGGTCGGGCTTTATCGGCCTGCAGGACCACGGGTCGCCGTGCTGGTACAAGAACATCAAGCTGCGCCCACTTCGGTAGGAGGTGAGGGATGCGTAAATCATCGGTGATCGCGCTCTGGTCCTGTTTCGTCCTGGCGGCTTTGCTCACTGCAGCCTTCGTGCATTATCGCACCGTTAACAAGCCTCAGATGACCGAGGCGGACGCCGGCGTGATGCTTCAAGGGCTGGCAAAGGCGTTCGAGAATGAGAGCGTCGGCAAAGTGCTCGACTTTGCCTCTCCAGACGCCAAGGTGGCAGGCCGAAGCCTCGAGCGAATGCGAGACCTGCTGGGCCGGGCGTTTGCCGCCATCAAGAACACCC
>VFKD01000535.1 GCA_009885735.1 bacterium | reverse complement strand
GCCCTTCTTAACGTCCAAGACCGCGTTCAGAGTGCCAATCGCGTTATCGTCGTTGTGGCACAGCACCAACTCAATGTCAGGATTGATCGTGAGTGCCGGAGCCATCACCAGCTGCGATTTCGTTACGCTGAATTCGCCAACCACGACGATGACCTTCACCCCGGGAGTCGCGGTCGCATTGAAGACCTTCTCTATGCCCCTTGCTCGGTCTTGCGCCGAGCTTGCCGTCTTAAAGCCCCAGTTGTGTACGATGGTAGTTTTGAGCTTCTTCACATCTTCCGGGTTAGTGGAGTCGAGCTTGCGCCGGTCGCACAGCAGCTTCAATGCGAACTTCGCCGCCTCTTCTCCCATCGCGGCGTTGTCGGTCTCGATGGTCGCAGTGACGTTGGCAGAGGGGTCGGTCACTCTGCGGTCGATGCAGAAGATGGGAATGTTGGCCTTGTTCGCTGCTGCTATCGGGATGGCGGCGAGCTTGGCGTTCTCTGGAACCATGATGATGGCGCTCACGCCCTTGCGGATAAAGAGGTCCACCTGCTCTTGCTGCTTGGTGGCAGAGTCTTCCGCGACTTGAACATCGGCCTCAAGCCCCTGCGCCTTCAGCTCGTCCACCACGCCTTGCTCCATCCCCAGGAAGAAGTTGTGGTTGCGGGATGTGAGCGAAACTCCCACGGTCTTTCCGGCTGAGGTTGGCCTGCTGTCGCCGGGGTTGTCGCCTGCTCCTGGCGGCGGTGGGGCAGTGGTCTTCGACTCTGGGCCGCAGCCAAAGAGCCCTACGCACGCACAGATTGCAAGCAATGGAAAAGATCGTCGAATCATCTGTATCACCTCGGTTCGTCGAATTGCCGCCCAGGGGCGGGAGCGAGCTTAGCCTTGCGCAAACACCTCTTCGAGAGCAGCACGCATCACATGGGTAGGCGCCTCATGGCCGGTCCACAACTTGAAGGCGATTGCTCCCTGATGCACGAGCATGCCAAGCCCGTCCAGAGTAGTGGCTCCTGCCGCGCGAGCGCGCTTCAGAAAGGGCGTGTCTGGAGGATTGGGGATCACGTCACACACCAAGAGGCCGGAACGAATGCTGGAGTAGTCCACGGGAACAACGTCATCTACATTTGGCGCCAATGCGATACTTGTGCAGTTCACCAACAGTTGGGTACCAAGGGGAATCGGAATGTCTCTGCCCCACACGACCGTGGAGGATTCCACACCGGTCTCCCGAGCGACGTGAGCAGCCAGGTCTTCGGCCTTCGAGGCCGTTCTATTTGCGATGTCGATGCGCGCGGCCCCAGCCACTCCAAGCTCTACCGACACCGCACGAGCCGCGCCTCCCGACCCAAGAATCAGAGCGCGTACCCCCTTCAGGTCCATGCCATATTCAGTGACTGCCTGTATGAACCCCTTACCGTCAGTGTTCTCTCCAAGCAGAGAGCCGTCCGTTTGGCGGACAATGGTGTTCACCGCTCCAATCTTCGCCGCAGTAGGAGTAAGGTGGTCGAGAAGCGGAATAACCGCAATCTTGTGTGGAATGGTGCAGTTGGCTCCGGCGAAACCCATGGCCCGCAGGCCGGTTACGGCATCTGCCAACTGGTCCTTCTGCACATCCATTGTGATATAGCGCCAAATCAGCCCCAGCGACTCGAAAGCGCGCTCCTGCATGTACTGGGTTGGGTTTTCGGCCACGGGATGACCAAACAGCGCAACAAGCTGTGACAAATAGGTGGTTGGAGCCGCCATACAGCCTCCTTCGGTCCATGCGGAGTACGTGTGCTACATTCGGTCGTCCGTGCTGACATTCCTGCAGGGTCCAGAGAACGCTGGCAGTTCGGAGGATGGGTGGCTGCTGATGTCGAACTGCCGCTCAGATCACCCGTCGCATTACTACACAGGAGGATTGTGCATGAGCAGCAGGAAATGCAGGGCGGCCGTGGGGTTGGCTGCGTTCGTAATGGCCGCATCCGCGGGCGCGCAGACCTACAATGGCGTCAAGGCTTGGAAGATGTCGAATGACAAAGTTTCCCTCATCGTTACACCAGGCGGGGGCCACATTGCGTCAATTACACTGAATCGAGGCAAGGGCGCCAACGTCAACCCGCTTTGGCTGCCGCCTTGGAAAAGCATCGACCCAGGAAAGTGGACCAGCAATCCGGCGGCCTATGCAGGCAAGCCCGCCGCGCCCCTGCTCTCCACGATACTTGGTCACAACCTCTGTCTCGATTTCTTCGGCGCCCCCTCGAAGGCGGAGGCTGCGTTGGGAATACCGGTGCATGGAGAGGCGCCGGCAGTGGGTTGGAAGCTCGGCTCGAAGTCATCGACCGGCATTACGTATTCCGCTCACCTGCCGCATGCACAAATGAACGTGACCCGTAAGATCAACATGAAGTCCGGCTCGTCTGCGCTTTGGATAACCGAGACCGTGGAGAACTTGAGCTACCTCGACCGGCCCATTGGCTGGACTCAGCATGTAACTCTGGGCCCTCCATTCCTGAAGAAAGGCAATAGCTTCTTCGACCTCTCCGCAGGCTGGACCATGGTCTATCCGAAGGAGTTCAGCAAGGATGAGCGCCTTCAGCGCGGCTCCGAGTCGGAGTGGCCCAACGCAACCTCCAGCGATGGCGAGTCGGTGGATCTGCGCGACTACCCTACGGCCAAGAAGAACAGCGACTTCACTGCAAGCCTCGTCCCCGCAGACCGAAAGTGGGCCTACTTCACCGCGGTAAACACCAAGCTCGGTGTGATGATAGGCTACGTATGGCCCCGCAAAGACTGGCCGTGGATAGCGAACTGGGAGGAGAACCACTCTCGCATGGGCATTCCCTGGCGTGGCAAGGGGGTTGCGAGGGGAATGGAGTTCGGAACCTCGCCGTGGCCCGATTCCAGG
>VFKD01000240.1 GCA_009885735.1 bacterium | reverse complement strand
ATTTGGATCGAAACTCACGAGGATGTCCAGGTCAGAATCGAGCCGAAGCTCGCCACGTACAGCCGAACCAAAGATCGAGAGGTCGCGTATGCGCCACTTCCGGCAAATGACTGCCAGGTCTCCACCTGCAATAGGCATGTTGTCGTTCATGCGGATCCTCGTTCAGCGTACAGGATGACATGTAACTGTCTCGGTCGTCACCGTTCGTAATGATGCGATTATAGCGACCGGATCTCAACCTGTCAATATTGGTTCCCGAGACAAGGATGACAACCTCTCGCCAAATCTATTACACGGTGCTAGGTGGCGCTCTGCTCTCGCGACCCAACCAACTACCGTACAAACGTCTTCTGTGCTTCGCCTAACTGCTGCATGGTCTCGTCGCGCGCGCTCTGAAGCGCCGTTTTCGGCTCGGTGCCCTCCAGCAGAATGCTCTCTAGGGCATAGTCCAGCTTGGAATAGAGCTGATGGGAGAACGGACCGATAAACTCGACTGTTGTCAGGTTGTTCTCGATCACATAGGGAATCCACCTGCACTTTGTCTCATTGGCCCACGGGAAGAACAGTGCAGCCGCTTGCGACGCCCTGGGAATCTCCAGAGCGTCTCTTTTAGGGCTCAATCGTAACGCTACGAATCCCACGACAACCAGTGGAGAACATCAGGCCGCTGCCGCCGTGCGCCCGAGGACTGCCAACACCCTCTCGCCAGAGGAGCGGCGGGCCGTCCTCAATGTGGTTCACTCGGAGGAGTTCGTAGACCAGGCTCTCGCTACGTGGACCTACTACCAGCTCTACCTGATCCTGGACATCTTTAGCCAATACGGGGTCGGCTGGATGGTGGCCGAGCGGGAGCACGAAGCCCTTGCCAAGCTCCTCATCCAGGATACCTATATGAAGCAGCGCATCTCGAAGGGGCAACTGACCCTCCATGCAGACCGTGGATGCTCAATGAACTCCCACGCCGTGGCGCATCTGCTGTCCACGCTTGGAGTTCTCAACACCCGCAGTAGACCGAGCGTCTTAATCGACAATCCGTTCTCGGAGAGCCAATTCAAGACCTTGAAGTACAGTCCGCGCTTCCCAGAGCGATTCGAGTCCATAGAGCATGCCCGTGAGTTCTGTCGAGCGTTCGTCAACATGTACAACACACAACATCATCGCTCCAGCCTATGCCTGCTTACCCCAGAGGTCGTACACTACGGCAGCGAGGCGGAGGTACTGGTAGTGGAAGGACTTGACGCTGCACTCCGCGAGCGCCTAGCGCGGTTCCGACAACGGCCCACGCCGCCTAAAGTCCCGACAGCCGTGAATATCAACCCGCTCACCCGCGGGAACGCGGTCAGAGGAGGATTCGCACACCAAGCCGAACCTGATGATCCTATGTCGCATTTGGGAGGAGCTGCACATGCTCGAGGCATGCCGATCGATGTTGGTTGGACAATTGAAACCCTAGTGATCCAAGTTCCGCCTCATCAGAACTGAACAGTTACCCGCAGTTCCAATTGCTTGCAATCGATACTGCGCCGTGGTATATTGCCCCTGCGTGATGATGGGCGAGTGGAGTCAATCGCAGGCGGGCAGTTTCGTTTGTCTAGGAGCGCCGGAAGGTTCCAGTGACGATGCTGCATGTCTCTGCACGCTCCACCTCCCGTCGAGGTTCCGCTCCTGTGTCGGTTTCGGCATGAATCGGTCGAAGTCACTGATTGCCCTGGGCGTTGGGATTGGCCTGCGGACCCAGTGCAAGAAGAGGAACCTTATGATACTGCGTGTTCGCGACATACTTGCTCTCATCACTATTGCCCTCTGCGTTCAGACGAGCGCCTCTGCTGTGCTGCACTCCGCCTATCATGGAGTAAGCGACGCCCAGCACCAGACCAACTTCGTCAACCTCAAGAACGCTGGATACCGTCCGATTGCGCTGAGCGTCTACGGCGACCCAGCAAATGAGCGATACGCAGCAGTGTGGGTCAAGCGGGCCGGACCACTTTTTGCGGCCATACACAACACCAATTCCGCTGGATACCAGGCGTTCTTCAACACGATGACCACTGCTGGATATCGACCTATCATCGTCTCTGCGACCGGCCCTGTCGCAACCGCAACTTTTGCGGCCGTCTTCGAGAAGAGCTCGTCTCCAGGGTGGTTTGCGTCCCACGACATGATAACGGGCCCGGACACAACGCCGGGAACGTTTGAGTACAACTGCCGTTTTGCCAAGGAGAATGGCCAGATCCCCATCTCAATCACCAAGTATGGTTCGACAGGTGTTCCGCGCTATGCGGCAGTTTGGGCTGGAAACCCAAAGAATGTTCTTTGGAACTACACAACCGGTCCCTTCGCAAACGACTACCAAGAGTGGTTCAACGCTTGTGACCTGATGAAGTATAGACCCTCGTGCATAGGCGTTTCCACCGACCAGCGCTATGCCTCGATCTTCCGCGACGATCTGATTGGTAACTACCGCGCATATCATGATCTGCCGGAGGCGGACTACCAGGCTGCCTATCTCCTTCGAACAGGCCAGGGCTACTATCCGATCCTCGTGCAGGGAAGCGGCATTGGAGCCGCAACACGCTACGCGGCAGTTTTCGCAAAGCAAGAGACGCCGATCGCACGGCAGATGACCGTAACCGGGCCGACTCCGCCACACCTGACAGCCACAGAGACGGCAAAGCTTGATACGGCGATGAAGAGCTTCATGCAAACCCACGGAGTGCGTGCATCGCAGTTTTCGTTCTCTAGGTTCGGCAAGATGATCTATTCTCGAGCCTTCACATGGGCGGAACCGGGCTATCCCATCACACAGCCGGACAGCCCCATGCGCCTCGCGAGCAACAGCAAAGCGTTCGCGGCGGCAGCCATCTACAAGCTCTCACTCGCTGACCCAACGCTTCTCGGCAAGAAGGCGTTTGCGTTTCTTGGCATCACGGCGAAGGCGCTGGATACTCAGATAGTCGACCCCCGGATTAACGACATCACGGTCCAGCACCTGGTAGATCACGAGGGCGGGTGGGATTGGGGACTTTCCGGCTTTGATCCTGTCTTTCATTGTCGCGACATCTCATGGGAGCTAGGGGAGACGCTTGGGCCGCTGAGCGCTATGAGCATGGCTCGGTTCATGTATGGTGAGCCGCTCCAGTTCACTCCTGGAAATAGAAGCGAGTACGCAAACATCGGATATGTGCTGATGGGTCTCATCGTGGAAAAGATTTCGGGCAAGACTTTTGAAGAATATGTAAAGGAAGACGTCCTGGCGCCGGACGGCATCACGGACGTCTGGCTGGCGAGGACCCACGTCGCGCAACAGCTTCCCGGCGAGGGCTATTACCACGATCCCGCGATCGGATTGACGTCGATTATTCCAAACACGTTCCTCCTCCTTCCGTCAGTAAACGGCGGTGGCGGCTTCCTTAACGAGGCGATGCACGGCGGCGGCGGGATGGCCGCGACGGCAACGTCGATGACTCAGTTCATCTACCACAACGCCGTCTGGGGCATGGGAGGTCGCAATGCCGGTGCTGCTAGGACAGGCAGCATGCCGGGGACCAGCAGCTACTCTGTCTCTCGCTCCACGCAAGAAAAAGGGGACTTTGCCTTCATCCTGAACACGCGTCGCTGGAAGGCCGGCACGTCTGAGCAGATGAGCGGTCAGCGCGCCGCGCTAGAGGCAATCCTAGACGACATTAAGCCACGAATTGCCTCCCTAGCAGTGTGGCCAGCCACGGTACCAGGAGGTCAGCCGAGTGCCGGAGTGGTGACCTTGGCATGGAAGGCGCCTTTGGGCGGGATTACAGTCGCGCTCGTGAGCACGAATCCTGCAGCAGCAACGGTTCCAGCGAGTGTCACCATTCAGGGCGGACACATCTCGGAATCATTTCCGATTACTTCGTTGCCGCAGACAACTAACAAGACCACGCTCATTAGGGCCACCCACAACGGCCTAACAAAGTCCAAGGAGCTGACAGTAACACCTGCTACTCTGCAGAGCCTCACCCTTAGCGCGGCGAGCGTAACCGGCGGCACGAGCCTGACAGGCACGGTAACTCTAAACGGTGTGGCAGCCGTAGACACCACGGTTACAGTGACAAGTGCAAATTCCGCTGCTCATCCCGTGGTTCCGGTCGTGGTTCTTGCCGGATCGTCGTCCAGAACGTTCAACATCACGACAGATCCGGTTGCGTCCGACAAAACCGGAAATGTCACCGCAAGCCTAGGCGCAGTGTCCAAGCCGGTATCTCTCCTGGTGAAGGCGCCGGTCCTTGCCACGCTAAAGCTCACACCGAACCCAGTGTCCGGGGGCAACGTCGTGTCCGGTCAGGTGTCTCTGAGTGGCATTGCAGCAATGAACACAGTCGTCCTGTTGGCAAATGCAAACACGAAGGCCACCCTGAGCGCGTCCTCTGTTACCGTTCTTGCGGGAGCCAAGACGGCGTCATTCACGATGACGACCAGGACGACATTCTTGACCGTCAATGGCGTGGTGGCGGCAACGCTTGGCGCGGTCACAAAGAAGGTTACCTTGAGCGTTACTCCGTAGGAGAGACGCGCGGCTCGGCCACGCGCTGCTGCCGAGCAATAAGTCTTGCCGTGCTTGGCCGGATTCTTCCTGATGCATTGACTTAATCGGTCTGTGCAGGTGAACCCATCACGTCGGGCGAATGAGTGCGCAGCAAATGCCGCGACCTCATTAGGAGCCTGAATTCGTGTCTTCAACTGCCCTCGTCAAGATATCCGCCGTTTCCGCCCACGAAGTGGTCGTTCCCGCCAGGTCTGGAGCCGTGAACAGTCCAGAGTTGGGCAGCTTTCTGCTCCAGCCAGGCAGGGCGAGCGACCCGGATTGGGACATGCTCCCAATCTGCGTCCTCGAATTCCAGATGTCGGACGGTCTCACCGCGCTGGGAGAGGTGGGGAGAGGGGTGTCGCTCGCGCAGATTGAGCCCTGGCTTAAACAGCTTCCCGGCATCCATCTCGCTGGAACCAGCCTTGCCGTTCTTCCGGAGTCCTGGCGAGGTGCTCCTCTATTTGGCGGCCTCCTCGAAAGCTCGCCTCCACCGCTCTACTCCTCGCCTTCGCCGGTCGCCTATGCGCTGGAGATGGCGCTTTACGACTGGGCGGGCAAGCGACTTGGCTGCCGCATGGTGGACCTGCTCGGCGGCGCGTATGTGGAGGAGTTGCCGGTGGACTACTGGTGCGGCCGACAGAGTCCGGCGAACCTGGCAAGCATCGCAGAACGTGCTGTGTCACTTGGCTTTAAGGGCATTAAGATGAAGTCGCGTATGGGCGACCCGGTCATCGAACAGGTTCGGGCTCTGCGAAGCGTTGGCGGATCGGACTTCAGCATCACCATCGACCCAATGTATCAGTGGCTCAGCCCACACGACGGCCTGCACTACCTGAAGGGACTCGAGCAGTTCGGCGGAAACCTGCGCGTGGAGGATCCGTTTCCCACAGATGTCCCCGAGTTCTGGCACAGGGCGAGGGCAGCGAGTTCGGTTCCGCTCGTTGTTCATGCACGCGGAATGCTGTCATTGCGCAGGGCGCTTGAAGAGAAGTATGCCGATAACTTCAACTGCGCGGGCGGACCCGTGGAGTTCCTGACCTGTGCCCGGGCTGTGGAGGTGGCCGGCTACTCCTGTTGGCACGGCTCGTCGCTTGAATTGGGAATAGGGCAGGCCGCCGGAATGCATGCGGCTGCTGCAGCGAGAAGCTGCACGATGGCATCGGACTTCCAAAGCGGAGTCATCCGCGAACACACGCTCATCACCTGGGACTGGCCATACAAGGACGGCATGCTTCCACTGCCCGCTGGACTAGGGCTCGGTGTGGAACTCGACCGCGATGCGCTGCGACACTATACAAAATCCGAGGCGAGATTTGAGTAGCACGGAGCTCTACGTGGTACAGGATTCCGTTGGGAACTGACGCAGTTCAGGGGCCAGGAAACGCAAAACCGCTCGTCCTGAGCGGCCGTCAGCCGTGTCAACAGGCTGTTGAGTGGCGCGCGAGTGAGATCGGGTCCTTCGACCCTTCGACAAGCTCAGGGCAGGCAAGCTCGATACGGTCCTTCGACTCTGCCACGCTACGGTCCTTCGACTACGGCTCGATGAGGCTGAGCCGTGCTCAGGATGAGCGGGTGCAGGCTCAGGATGAGCGGAGTTGCCGCGCTCCGGACGAGCGGACTAGGCGCTTTCCCGTCCGCAGGACGGTCGGCGGAACGCCAAATAGAGGGGTCGTTCACGGCCCCTCCATAGTCGCAACGCCTACCGGTCCGGGCACTGAAGTACCCGGCTGGGTGGCCTGCGGCCAAGCGTCCTGCGGACGCAACGTCAACGACCTGCGGGCCTGCCGAACGCGGTTAGCATTCGATGCAGGCTCCCAATTCGGCCGATCCGAGTT
>VFKD01000224.1 GCA_009885735.1 bacterium | reverse complement strand
TACAGCTCGCTCGTGGTGGCGCTGGCCCTTCCGGACGACGGCAGGATCGTAGCCTGCGACGTGAGCGAGGAGTGGACCTCCATCGGGCGACCGTATTGGAAGAAGTCCGGAGTGGAGCACAAGATCGAGCTGCGCATCGCCCCTGCTGTCGAGACTCTCGATCAGCTTCTGGTGGACGGGCAGGGCTCGTCGTTCGACTTTGCCTTCATCGACGCAGACAAGTCGAACTATGACGCCTACTACGAGAGGGTCCTGAAGCTCGTGCGCCCTGGCGGCCTCATCGCGTTCGACAACGTGCTGTGGAGCGGCAAGGTGGCGGACCCTTCGGTTACCGACGCGGACACAATGGCCCTTCGCGCGCTCAACTCGAAGCTCTGCGGGGACGAGAGAGTCTGCGTGAGCATGATTCCCATCGGCGACGGTTTGACGCTCGCTCTGCGGAAGTAGGCGGCACGCGTGACCCAAGAATACGACGTCCATCCGAGCCTGGACTACGCTCGAGCTGCGATGCGAAACCTGGAGGAGCTCACCGGCAGAACTCCAGACGAGTGGGCAGAGTTTATTCGTAGGGAGGGACCGGCCACAGTCGAGGAGAGGCGCACATGGCTGAAGGCTGAGCACGGCATGGGGACGAACTATGCCGCGTGGCTCGCTAATCGCGCAGACGGAGTTGGTCTAGATGAGACCGATCCGGAGGCTTACCTCAGTCAGGCCGCCAAATGGGTGGAGGCGATGTATGCTGGGCCGAAGGCAGCTCTGAGACCGCTGCATGACATGCTGCTCGCAGAGGGCCGCCAGCTTGGAGACGACGTTCGAGTCTGCCCCTGCAAGACAATCGTCCCCCTCGTCAGGAAGCACGTCTTCGCGCAGATCAAGCCCACTACTCGTACACGGATCGATCTCGGATTGGCGCTCAAGGATACTCCCGCCTCCGGCGCGCTCATCGACACGGGAGGATACGCAAAAGGGGACCGAATCTCGCACCGGATTGCCGTGTCGAGCATGGACGACATAACGGATGAACTCCGCCATTGGCTGCGAGCGGCATACACGCTCGCGGCTCCATAGCCGATTCCTCGGGCCTAATTCTGGTAAACTTGCGGTAGATTGCGCGACCCGCCCATTTTGCGCCGCGCTCACACTGGCCGTCACTTAACCATCGACCACGGGACGCCTCAGGCGCCCGCTGAAGGGAGCGTAACCCCAAAATGCCCGAATTCACTCTGCCCGCCCTCTCGTATCCGACGAATGCCCTCGAGCCGC
>VFKD01000654.1 GCA_009885735.1 bacterium | reverse complement strand
TGCCGCACCGTGCTCGACGCCAATAATGGGGTCGGGCTTTTTTGTTTCCAATGGAGGAATCAACAGTGACAAGTACTACCAAGCCGCGAGTTTATGCCGTTCTCGGTGCAGGGAAGCAGGGGACTGCCGCCGCCTATGATTTTCTGAGATTCGGCAATGCGGACCAAGTAATTCTGGCGGACAACAGCTTGGAGTCCGCCGACCGAGCCGCAGACCGGCTTCGCGCCCTTGTGCCGGAGGCTGCATACAAGCTAGTGAGCATGCGAGTGGACGCGAACGACCCAGAGTCGCTAGCCAGGTTCCTTGCCCCGGTGCGGGTGCTGCTCAGCGCCGTACCCTACTTCATGCACCCGAAGGTTGCTGTGGCAGCCATCGCCTCTGGTACCTCCATGTGTGATCTGGGCGGCAACACAGGCGTGGCACTTAAAGTTCTGTCTCTCAACGATCGCGCGAGCGCGTCAGGAGTTTCGCTCGTGCCGGACTGCGGCCTTGCGCCCGGGATGGTGAACACCCTCGCTGTCTATGGCATGGAAGGCATGGACATCTGCCGCGAGGTGCAGCTTCGGTGTGGCGGACTGCCTCAGAAGCCGCGCCCACCGCTTGACTACAAGCTGGTTTTCAACATCAGCGGTCTAACGGTGGAGTACTTCGGTAAGGCGCATGTGGTTCGAGACGGCAAAGTGGTGGAGGTTGACACCTTTACGGAGCTTGAGGGCCTGCGCTTCCCGATGCCTGTGGGACAGTGCGAGGCATTCGTAACGTCAGGCGGCGCTTCAACGGCACCCCTCAGCTTTGAGGGTAGAGTAGACAAATACGAGTACAAGACGGTGCGCTACCCTGGTCACCATGCAAAGTTCAAGGTTATCAAGGACCTGGGATTGCTGGAGCTGGAACCGATCCAGGTGGGCGACCAGCAGGTCGTGCCCAGACAGGTGTTTCACCAGGCAGCCGAGAAGTACATCGACTTTCCGGAAGACCGCGATCTTGTGGTGGTTCGCGCAACCTGTCACGGCTTGAAGGACGGCAGGGAGATTACGCGGCAGTTCGACATACTGGACTTCCACGACGAGGCGACCGGCTTCAGCGCGATGGAGCGAACCACAGGGTTCTCTGCGGCCATAGTGTGCGAGCATATCATGGATGGCTGCGTGCCTCCAGGAGCGCATCCCCTCGAGCAGGCGATGCCCGGTAAGGCCTTCGTTGATGCGTTGGTACAGCGAGGCATTCCCTTTACCGAAACGACAACTATTCGACGGTAGTTCACGGCCAGATATTTAAGGAGCGAGACAATGCAGGCACATGTCGACCACATCGCATTTCGCGTAGAAGACCTCGAGAAGGCGATTACCTTCTACACCGAGGTGATGGGCTGCACCGTCGCAGACCGGTTCTACGTGGACTTTGACGACGGAACCAAGGCTCGGTGCGCGGCGCTGGATGCGGGACCTATCCAGATATTCGTGTCCGAGGGAGTGGGAGACGGCGGCGTGGTGAAGGAGTGGGTCAAGAAGCACGGCTGCGCTCTCCATCACATCGCCTACTCTGTTGCAGACCTGCCCGCTGCAGTTGAGCACGCCCGCGGCCTCGGTGTAGAGTTCTTATCCGAGAAGCAGATAGAAAACGACGACTTGATCCAGATATTCTCGCGACCGGATCCGTCGACCGGAGTGATCCACGAGCTTATCCAGCGCAAGCACCCTGGTGCAAAGGGCTTCGCCACAGAGAACGTCAAGAAGCTGATGGAGTCTACGCGGGAGGTGTAGGCCGGCCTTCGATTGGCAGATTCTAGAATCTTGTTTCCGGATTCGGACCGTCAATTCTAGTAGGTGTATTGACGGCCGGATGATTGGGCGCTCCTCCGGCTGTGCGGTCATCAAAAGTGAACGCAGCGCATGTCGATGTATTCGAGGAGTGGCCGATGGCAAGGGTGAAGCGCATGCTGTGCCTAGCCAGTTCGCGTAAGCTCAAGGGCAGGTGTATTGCAGGTATCGTCCTGCCCTCTTCAGGCCAGCCAAGAGGATGGCTTCGCCCGGTGAGCGGGCGCGAACACGGCGAGGTCGCTGACGACGAGCGGAGGTGCCAAGATGGCGGTGTCCCTCGAGTGCTTGACATCTTGTATGTGCCAGTGCTCGAGCCGCGCCCGGTACACTACCAGCAGGAGAATTGGCTGATAGATACACAGCGGCGCTGGATTGGCGCAGGCCGTGTCGAGCGCTGCGATCTTCAGGCTCTCGTGAGTACCCCAGCCAGACTTTGGAGCAATGGTCACAACACGTATCATGGATGTAACGACAAGGTTCCTTTGGCAGATGCCGAGGAGCTGGAGAGCTCGCTCCGCCTCATTCATGTGGCAGGAATGACGGTCTGCGTGGTGGACGCAGAGGAAATCTACGGCGCCGGTGCGAAGCGAGTTCAAGGGAGGTTTGAGCACTGTGGCGAAGAGTACGCTATGTGGATCACTGATCCGGAGTGTGAGCGGATCTATCGGACGAAGCCGGTTGGGGACTACCAGATGGGTCAGAGATTTCTTACCATAAGCCTGGGAGTGCCGCACAACAACGCTTGCTACAAGCTCATTGCGGCCGTTATATAGACCGGATAGGGAGATGGACCATGCCATCAGTACGGCGGACTTTGTTGACGATAGGGCATTCGAACCATTCGATTGACGCCTTCTGCGCACTGCTGACGCAGCATGGCGTCACCAAGCTGGCGGATGTGCGTTCTGTGCCCTACAGCCGGTTCAATCCGCACTTCAACCAGAAACCTCTGGCAGCAGAGCTCGTATCGAGAGGTATCGGGTACGAGTTCTTCGGCCGAGAGCTTGGCGGGAGGTCGGAAGACCAGTCTTGCTACGAGGGTGGTCGCGTACAGTATGCACGCCTGGCCCAGGCAGATACATTTCAGGAGGGCATTCTTCGTCTAGTCTCGGAGTGTGAACAGCATCAAGTTGCCCTGATGTGCTCTGAGAAGGAGCCTTTGGACTGTCACAGGTCTCTCCTGCTGGGAAAGGACCTGATTGCTCGGGGAGTTGCTGTAGAGCACATACACGCAGATGGCAGCATCGAAACTCATTGCGCGGCTATGGAGAGGCTCCTCAAGGTGGTTGGCTTTCCCTATCAGGACCTTTTCCACACGACCGATGAACTCATTGCAGACGCAATGATGGTCCAGGAGTCGCGCGTTGCATACGTAGTCGATGGGCCGATGACAGGCGCATCGGGGAATCGGCGGTGAATGTATTTACGATTGGGTTCACTAAGAAGTCCGCACGCAGGTTCTTTGAGCTACTGCGAGAGTCCGGCGCAAAGCGAGTCGTGGACGTTCGGTTAAACAACTCGTCACAGCTTGCCGGCTTTGCAAAGCGGGACGACCTCGCATACTTCCTCAAGGAGATGCGCGGGATGGATTACGTCCATCTGCCCGAATTGGCGCCTACCCAAGAGATGCTGGACGCCTATCGGAACGAGCGTGGGGATTGGACCGCCTATGAAGACCGGTTCCTAGAGCTTATGGCGCAGAGGCGCATAGAGGAGACAATTCCAAAAGAGGTCATCGCCGACGGCTGCCTCCTCTGTAGTGAGGACAAACCGCATCATTGCCACCGCCGGCTGGTTGCGGAGTACCTGAAGCAGCGCTGGGGGGACATCGAGGTCGCGCATCTGGGATAGCAAGTGCATCCACGAGCGATGCATACACAATGTGCCGACTTCGAGAGTTAGGCCATTGAACCAGTGCCCAACCTCCCCTCTCCCCATAAGGTAAACTGAAGCTCACCTCAAGCCGTGCCCGTGCCAGGAGCCTTGATGAGCGAGCCGAAGACCTACTACATCACTACCCCAATCTACTACGTCAACGGCAAGCCCCACATCGGGTCGGCGCTCTCGACTCTCTGCTGCGACGTGCTGGCGCGGTACCACGGCTTGCTGGGGCGGAAGACCTGGTTTCTCACCGGCACCGATGAGCAGGCAACCAAGGTTCATGAGGCTGCGGTTGCTGCGGGTATTCCAGTCGAAGAGTTCGTGGACGGACTCGCGGCAGAGTTCAAGCAGACCTGGACGTCGCTCGACATCCACCCGGATGACTTTATCCGAACCACCGAGCCGAGGCATACGCTTGCCGTGCAGGAGTTCTTTCGCCGCCTGCAGGCCACAGGGGACGTCTACAAGGGCCTGTACGAGGGCTGGTACTGCGTATCGGACGAGACCTTCTTTCGCGACTCCGATGTAGGTGAGAACCCCAAGTGCCCGAACGCCGAGTGTGGCAAGCCGCTGCAAAGAGTGCAGGAGGAGAACTACTTCTTCCGCCTTTCGGCCTATTCTGACCGGCTGCTCGCGCACATTGAAGCGAATCCCGGCTTCCTGCAGCCAGAGTTCCGCCGCAATGAGGTCATCAGCTTCATCAAGCAGGGCCTGCGCGACATGAGCATCACTCGCGCAAACACAGGCTGGGGCATTCCGGTGCCGGACGACCCAACTCGAGTCATCTATGTGTGGTTCGATGCGCTCATCAACTACATCGCCGCGGCAGGTTGGCCAAACGACCCAGACCAGTTTGCCGAGCTCTGGCCCGCGGACGTCCACCTGATGGGCAAGGAGATATTCGTCCGCTTCCATGCCACGCTCTGGCCCGCCATGCTGATGGCGCTGGGGCTGGCAGTGCCGACGACGGTCTATTCCCACGGCTGGTGGGTGGACGCAGAGGGTAAGAAGGAGGGCAAACGAACCGGTGGACTGCCGCACCCTACTGAGTTTGCTGCTGAGATTGCTCGTGTGTCCGGCTGCAACCAGGCCATTGGCGTGGACGCCTTGCGCTATCTGCTTCTGCGTGAGATGGTCTTTCCCGGCGATAGCGAGTTCGACACCGACTCCTTTCTGCGCCGTTACAACTCCGACTTGGCGAACGACCTGGGAAACCTGTGCAACCGCAGCGCGAACATGGCGGCACGCTACTGTGATTCTCGCGTGCCGCAGCCGGTTGAAGCCGATCCGATCGTGACGGCGATGTGTGCAGATTCAGTTACTGCGTTTCATGACGCCATCCGAGAATTTCGCTTCAACGCCGCGCTGGAGGCCGTGTGGAGGCTGATCGGCAGCATGAACCGGTACATCGAGGAGAAGGCACCTTGGAAGCTGGCGAAGCAGGGCGAAACGAGGGCGGTTGACGATGCGATCTACCACTGCCTGGAGGCGACGCGCATAGCCGGCACGCTCCTGCTTCCTGTGATGCCGACGGCCGCCCGATGCGTCTTGGCGCAAGTAGGGCTCGGAGATGAGGGAGCGGCCCCATCTTTTGTGACTGATTTGAATTGGGGAGGTCTTGAGGTAGGATCGGTGCTTCCGCCTCCTGAGCCTGTCTTCCCGCGTATAGACTTGGCAGCCGTGCAAACTGCACCGGCGCAGAAGGAGAAAAAACTGGTGACCGACGAGCCCGCAGAGTCGTCCATTCAAGTACAGGAGCCGGAGCGTCCGGAATATATAGGCATTGAGGACTTCCTGAAAGTACAGTTGCGCGTTGGAAATGTAACAGCCGCCGAGAAGCACCCGAACGCAGACAAGCTTCTCAAGCTGACCGTGGAGTTGGGGGACGAGACCCGCACGGTCCTTGCGGGCATCGCCGAGATGTATCAGCCCGACGAGCTCGTGGGCCGCCAGGTGGTTGTGGTGGCAAACCTTGCGCCACGAAAGATGCGAGGGATAGAATCGCAAGGAATGCTCCTCGCCGCAGACGTGGAGGGGCAGGCGATTTTGCTCCGGCCCGAGACACAGGTTCCGTCCGGCGCACGGGTGCGCTAATGGCATTGGCTTACGCGGAGGCGCGGGGAACGCCAATTACTGCGTTTGGTCCGTCATACACCTTGACATGCAATGGTCGCCGCAAGTACACTTATGTGAAATGGGTCGCAAGCGTAGAACCGGGGGAATAGAATGGCTGTATCGAAGACTAGTCTGCGAAAGAAGGTCCATACGGACAATGGATGGCACGCACTTAGGAGCGTTGGGCTGTGGGTCTTTCTGCTCACCGCGTCCTTTCTAGTTGGCGCACTCGTCATCTCTCCGTTACTGAATGCAACAGTGGGGTCGAACATTCGCCCAAAGCTGCCTGCGCCCGCGAAGCCGTCGGAGTCGCCTGGGGCAGCTTCAGCAGTAGGTGTTTCTCGCAGGCAAGTAGCCAACGCTGTGCCGCCGGTCCGAGCAGCGCCGAACGTGGCTCCATCCATCTCGATTGAGCCTGACCGTTCTGACGAGAACCAAACCCAGACCAACGATGTCGCCGAGATGGATTCTGTGCGCTCCGAACCTCTTGTCGGAGAGCGCTCAGCGCCTGAGCGCCGTGCAGCAGCCGCATCCGGATCATCCGGACTAGTGACAGGCGCGAACGGGTCCGCAAATCGTACCGACGAGACCTCGCGAGAGCGACCGCGTGCTAGCGAGAGCAGGCGTGAGGAGCGAACCCACGGGGAGCAGGGCCAAGATCGCCCGGTAGAGCCGTCTATGCGTCCATCCGCTCGCCGCCGGCTCGCGGAGTCTCCAGTTCGTCCTCGCATTCAGGCTGTTCAGTCCGGCGAGCGTGTCGACTAGCTCCGCAGTCTCGCCGGAATCTGCTCGCTCGCGGATTGGCGTGATGGGCGGCACTTTCGACCCCATCCACAATGCCCACCTGTTGGCAGCATCCGAGGCCGTCTATCGGCTTACACTCGACAAACTGCTGCTCATTCCCAACCGCAATCCGGTTCACAAGAACTCAGAAGGAGTTGCGTCTGGAGAGCACCGACTAGCCATGGTTCGCACGGCAATTCGCAGCCTTCCGCGGGCCACAGTGTCGACCCTCGAGCTGGATCGCACCGGTCCATCCTACATGGTGGACACTCTGCGTGCGCTGGCTGTGCGGCACCCACGTGCAGAACTCCTGCTGGTCGCTGGTCTCGATACTATTGCAGATCTGCCTAACTGGCATTTACCTGAAGAGGTCGTGCAGCTTGCCCGTCTTGTAGGCGTTAGCCGGCCGGGCTACGATGGACAGGACATCGTCGCTGCAATTCACCGACCGTTGCCTGGGGCCCGGATCACTCTGCTGCCCGTGCCCGAGCTGGACATCTCCTCATCAGAAATCCGTCGCCGAGTGCGCTGCGGAGAGCCGATTGACTACCTCACTCCTGCCAGCGTCATTCGCAAGATACGGGAGTTCGGCCTCTATCGCAACGAGTCACGCTAGGGAATCTTCAGCGAGGCATCGAAGATAGGACAATGGACCTATCCGTACCAATTGGCGAAATTGTAGAATCCACTCAATGAACCGACGTAACGTCGCAGTCGTTCTGAATCCCACTTCGGGTCGAGGCCGTGGTACACGACGTTGGAACCGGGTTGCAGCGCTTCTTGACGCGGCTGCCAAGTCCTCGGACGGCTCACTTGCTTGGACGCTCCATAAGACATGCGGGCATGGCGATGCGGAACGACTTGCCATGCTGGCGGCAAGTGATGGAGCGGATGTTGTGGCCGCCGCCGGCGGCGATGGGACTATTGTTGAGGTCGTCTCAGGCATTGCTGGAACCACAAGTGCCCTAGGCGTCCTTCCCCTTGGCACGGGCAACGACTTCGCGCGAGCGCTTGGCGTTGGCACGAATGTTGAACTGGCCGTCTCTCGGCTAGTTTCCGCAAGTGCGGTGCCGACCGATGTGGGCCGAATGAACGGGAAACCTTTCATCAACTCGGTGGCGTGCGGCTTTGATGCAGAGGTGGGACGCCGCATGAACGCGGGCTACGGTAGGCGTCTAGGCTCACTTGCATTCATTGCTGCAGCACTAGATACGATGCGTTCCTATAGACCCACCGAAATGTGCATCACGGTTGACGATGAGACTATCCAAGTCAAGGCCATGCTTTGCGCGGTGGCGAATGCGCCAAGCTACGGAGGCGGGATGAAGATCGCTCCGAGCGCATCCATTGATGATGGACTGCTCGATGTGATAATTGTGGGCGAGTTTGGCCCGTGGGAGTTCTTGAAAACCCTTCCAAGGGTGTACACCGGAAGTCACGTCTCGCACCCAAAGGTTCGCGTGATGCGAGGCAGAACAATCAGAATCGAAAGCGATCCGGAGGTCTATGTGCTCCGTGACGGTGAACTGGACGGTACAACTCCCTCTCGGTTCGAGGTAGTTCCTGGAGGCCTGCGGGTGGTGAGATCGACGCGCGGATAAGTCCGGCTCGCCTAGTCGGCATTAGCTGCTTCTGGATGGCAACCAGTCTCCAGTGGGGCGCGCTCCTTGTAATCCTTCTTCCGAAGCAGATTCGGGCGATGGACCCCGAGAATTACGCTGCCACCCAAGGTATTCTGCTGGGTCTTGGCGCACTGTTTGCGCTTGTGGCGCCACTGCTTGTGGGAGCATTGAGTGACCGGTGCGCCTCTCGTTGGGGCCGGAGGCGACCCTACATGGTGGCCGGCACGGTTGTGAACCTCGCCGGCATCGCGGTCATGTTCTTTGCCGGCGAAGCGCGAGCCTTCGCGTGGTATACCGTTGGTTTCCTCCTCATTCAGCTTGGCAACAACTCTGCAGCCGGTGCCTACAGCGGCACCATTCCAGACCTCGTGCCGGTGAGTCAGCGTGGCGAAGCAAGTGGCTACATGGCGCTCATGCAGCAGCTTGGAACGATCATCGGCCTGCTTGCCACAGGGCTTCTTGTGGACAGGGGGATGACGTTCGCCGCCTACTTCGGCATGTTTGTCGCCAACGTGGTCCTCCTTGCTGTCACATGTGTCGCAATGAGGGAGAGCCCACTTGCAGACCGTCCAGAGCCGATCAACTGGGCAAAGTTTGTACGTGGTCTTTGGATCGATCCGAGGAAGCATCCAGATTTCTTCTGGGTGTGGATCACCCGGTTTTTGGTCACGCTTGGTATCTATGCGTTCCAGCCAAACTTCCAGTTCTACCTAACAGACGTGAATGGGGTTGCGCCAAGCGTGGCAGGCAAGATGACAGCTTATCTTGGCGCGATCATTCTCGTTGGAGCCATTGTGTCGGGCATTGTGGGTGGCCGGATCTCGGATCGGATTGGCCGAAAGCGCGTGGTCTACTTCGCGAATGGAGTGATGTTCGCTACGTCAATCGCCTTCATGTTCAGCGGCTCCGTACCAATCACATTCGCGGTCGGTTTGGTCTATGGCTTGGGCTATGGGGCGTATCTCAGTGTAGACTGGGCGCTTGGCTGCGATGTGCTGCCAAACAAGGACGAGGCAGCCAAGGACATGGGTGTTTGGCACGTCTCGATGACTCTGCCGCAGTCTGTCGCTGCTCCCATAGCAGGCGCACTTCTGGGTCTATTCGGTAGGACGGTCTCGATGGTGGATGGCGAGAAGGTCTACCACTACGCGCATTCCGGCTACTCTGCCGTGCTTGGGTTTTCTGCCCTGTCACTCCTGTGCGGCGCGCTGCTGCTTCGAAACGTGCGAGGGGTAAAATAGCCGTGCTGTTGCGAACACTGGTGGCAGCGGCCGGAATTCCGGTCTTCGTGGGCCTATGCGCCTGGGGCACATGGCCGTTCGCCATCGGCTGCTCACTGCTTGCATTCGGCGCGTGCCTCGAGCTGGCCAGGGCCTTGGCCAAAGACCGCGGCGGCGTCAGTTGGCCGATCGCCCTTCTCGGAGTTGCGCTCTGCCCGCTAGTTGCCGCCGGTCCGTCACCCGGCGGAGCCTGGAATGCAATTTCTGCTGCTGCGGCCCTCATTGGCCTTGCGATAGGCTGCGAAGTAGTACGAGCAGGTCGCACGGGCGCTTTGGACGCCCTGCCAAGAATTGCAAATGGCGCCTTGATTGGCCTCTACACGTCGCTGTTCGCTGGCCTGCCTGCTCTCCGGCTTGGTACGAATAGCCTGTGGTTGTCCAGCATATCGGTGTCTGGCCTGCAGCTTGTAGTTTGGGTCGCGGTATGCGTCTGGACGACCGACAGTTTTGCTTACTTCACAGGGCGAGCAATCGGTAAGCGCAAGCTTGCACCGACGATCTCGCCCGGAAAGACCGTAGAGGGCGCCCTCGGCGGACTGCTAGCTTCGGTCATCGTGGGCGGGGCCATAGGGTACTTCTGGTTCGGGTCGCTAGTAGACGGAAAGATTATCGGGCTCGCGGCGGGCATCCTGTCGCAAGTTGGAGACCTCTTCGCGTCGCTTCTCAAGCGCAACCTCGGCATCAAGGATTTCGGCACCCTGATCCCTGGGCATGGGGGCGTCCTGGACCGCTTCGACAGTCTGATGCTTGTGTCATCGGTGGTCTCGGCGATGCTGCATTTGGGTGACTTTGCGCGATGACGCTTGCAAAGCCGCATGCATCCTGTTAGTTAGGGAGACTCGAATCTTGACTGCCAATGACGATGTGCTTTCCCTCGTTCTTACGGCCTACAGCGTTCCGCATGCCATGGGCTACCTCCCCACACTGGCCGGTGACCGAAATCCAAACCCAATCACCCTTCTCGACCTTGTGTCCGTGGCTCGCGGAATGGGCCTAGCAGGTGTGGAGGTTCCACTTTCGAGCGTTGTACCGTCCTTCGGCGGCGCGCTCGTCGAAGTGGGAGACCAGGCACGTGAGATGCTTGCAGAGCTGAAGTCGCAGGGGATGTGCCTCGTGGCGGACTACGGGATCATCACAGATCATGACCAGGGCCACCTCGAAGACTACCTCAGGCTTGCGTCAGCCTCGGGTGCGAAGGTGGTGCGAGCCGTCCTAAGCAGCGTGTTGTGCGGCGAGAGGGCACAGGTTCCCGAGGGATGGGATGCGCGCCTGAACGCGGTCGCGGCGCGACTCTGTACCGTACTGCCATTGGCGGAGGACCTGGGAGTGGCGCTGGCCGTCGAGAACCACCAGGACGCAACTACGGCAGACATGCTGCGTCTCTATGAGCAGAGCGGACAGAGTCCGGCCTTTGGTGTGACGCTTGACACTGGCAATCCGCTGGCAGTGTGCGAAGACCCG
>VFKD01000448.1 GCA_009885735.1 bacterium | reverse complement strand
GCATGGTAGACCGCCATGAGTGCGTTGCGAATGGGTTCATCCGGGTCGCGTCGGAAGCGCATGGTTCCTGGCTCGCGCTGGGTGAACTGCACATAGCCCCAGGTCTCCGGGCGGTGCATGTCCACCACGCCCTGGGGCGACCAAACCCAGTTGTCCTCCTTCGTGCCAGGCACCTTGTTGTACTTGCCGCTCTCCACGGTGTGCTGCCACTCGACACGCGAGAAGTTCACTCGCCACTGGTCGCCCTCTCCGGGTGGGCTTGGCCTGTTCGCGAATTCACCCAGCGCACGCCACGGAATGGCGATTTCGACGCTCCACCCCTTGTCCGTATCGGACGGATGGTTCAGAGTGCCGCGGATGTGTACAGCCGTCTTGAGGCCCGGAATCTCCCACTCGTTGAGCGCGGGACCGCCGTCGCGATAGGGCTTTACCAACCGCAGGTCCCACTCCGTGTTGAGCGCATTGATCTCAATCTCGTAGTATTGGTGGTTGTCGCCATCCGGATCGATAAAGACCTCGAAATCGTTGTCCTGGAAGATGACGCTGTCGTGCTCCGTGAGCGTTCCCCACACGTGCGGCTCGTCCAGCTCCGCCGCAATGTAGAAGTAGTCGTCGTCCCAGAGCATTTTTGCCCTGGTCTTGAATCGGGGCTTTGGCTTCAGGTCTCCCTCTATGTCGACAAACGCATCCGTGTAGGGAGCAGCCTTCCACGCAGCCTCATCCATCCGTCCATCAATGGAGAGCGGTTCAGGAGCCCGATAGCAGACGTAGCCTTTCGGCAGCTTCTTCACTGCGGGCGCAGCCGCGATGACAGCAAAACCAGCGACGAGCATGAATGCGTTCAATCGATCACTCCCAAGTGTCCGCTCCCAGCAGCTTTCTGCCAAGTGAGGTCAGATTTACCGGCATGGCGTGCGCCTGCTCCCAGCCTCGGGGGTCGCCCGGAAACGCTTCGTGATTCCAGGGTCGGCGAGCCTCAAACTCTTCCAGGCGCTGCTCTCGCGAGTGCTCCCATGTGCCTGGCGGAAACATGCTGATGTACTGGGCGAATCGGGGAACATTGCTCGTGTTTCTCCCGTTGCCATGCGCCAACAGACTATCCCAAATCACCAGGTCGCCCGCCTTACCTACGATCTTCTTGACCTCTAGACCGGTGATATCCGGTCGGTGCGTGTTGCGGTCTGGAGGCTGAGTTTTGATCCACTCTTCGAGCCTCCGGTGAATGCCTGGAACGCACTGAAACCCGCCCTGGTCCTCGGCCGTGTCGGTGAGGTACAACACTCCCTGCACAGCGAACGGCAGCGGCAGCTTCGATGTGTCGCAGTCCCAATGGATGAAGCCTGGGTCGTCATAGTCTAGATGGCCTGGGTGCGTCGGCGGCTTCATTGAGACCCGATCGAACGAGACCCAAAGCTTCTCGGTGTTCCATATCTCGGAGAACGCCTGGTGAATATGCGGATGCTGTCGGTTAGCCCACAGGGCGGGATGGTGATAGAGCTCCACCATGCCGCCCTTGCGATGCGGCTCGCGATACCAGTCCTCCGGGTCGTGAGGGTCCATCCCCAGAAAGTCCCAGATTGCATCAACGACGGCTTTGAGCTGCGACTTAGGCGCAGCATCATGCAACACCACGTATCCGTGCTCGGCGAAATGGGCGTGATCCGCAGGCGAGAATACAGGCACTAGCGACTGCGCCTCAATGCGACGGGGCGGTCCGAGATTGTTCGAACGCGCTGCACCGGAGTCGATGCACTTGCGGATGGCGCCACTCGCAGCGTGAGCGGCGCCGCACCGTTCGAAGTCCCGCCCTCCACATCGCCGAGCACATAGAAGGGCCGCGACATCTGCTCCACCCATGGCTCGCAGTAGAGCGTGAATATGCGGCTCGTATCCTGCTCGGTCACCAGAACGCCGTTCAGGCCGATATTCGCCACTCGCACTCCGTACGGCAGGTTTCGCACAGCGATGGGGACTCGCGCGCCAAAGTTTCCCTGGCGGTCGATGCGTACCTCGACCGTTGCCTCCGAACCAGGGTGAATCACCACCTCGGAAATGTCGGTTGCCACTCGAATATCGGGGTTCGGCATCACTGTGACAAGCCGAGCGCCGTTTTCCGGCTCCACGGTGCGAACCATCTCGCGGCCATCCACCCTGGCTCGGGCTACGAGGCGTATCTTGCCCTGGGCCGACATTGCGGGTGTCGCCGCTTCCGCCGAGGCGGTGAGCAACAGCGTGGCCGTATTCTCCCCGGCCTGGATGATCGTAGTCGGCGCTGCGAACCCCTCCGGCAGTCCCTCAAGCTTCACCTCGATGGGACCCGAAAAGCCATCGTAGCGCTCACTCTCCACGTCTATCACCGTTGAGCCGCCCTTCGGTACGTTGAAGTGGGCCGGGCTCATTGAGACCTTGAAGTCCGGCCTTGGCGGGTGGATGTGCAGGCGATACGCGAACTCCTCGCTCCGCTGACCACGCGCGTCCGCAACTCGTACAAGGTAGTCGCCATCCGCGGGCGCCGTGAATTCCAGCACGCTGTCTTTCCCCGAGAGAGCCGTGCCGTCATCGTTGTAATAGTTGATTCGCGTGAGCGGATAGCCGTTCGGAGAGAACTTTGAGCCGGCCGGATGCGCCTCGACCTTATACACCGGAGTGCCGTTGGTGTGATACTCGGGAGTCGTGCCAAGGAAGCCAAACCGATTGCCGCGATACCCGCGAACCTGGATGTCGTCGTCCGGCCCCTTCGGCAGGCCGGTGAGCTGCACAACTTCTCTTCCGAGCAGGAGTAGGTCGTTCAGGACGAACGAATCCCAGGTCTGAATTCGGAACGCGGTTCCCCGGGATGTACGGTCGTTGAACACCATTTCGGTACCAGCAACGGCTCGAAGCACTGCTCGTTCCACTGGCTTGCCCTTCGCATCCAGCACCTCTATCTCGGAATCCAATGGGCTTCCCAGTCGCCGAGCCACCACCTCAACGACAAGCGGCTTGCCCTTCTTGGCTGCAAAGCGATAGTAGTGCTCCACCGAGGCCGCCAGACGCGCATTCACCGTGGAGGGATTGCCCACGCGCATCGCTGAGCTGGCGGAGGCGTGGCCCGAACCGTCTACAGTCACCTCGGAGTCCTCGCCCACCTGCAGTCGTTCGGACAGCAGGAGCGGACCCTTCGATGGCTTGAGGTCCAGCCCAACCGTCTGACCGTAGCCTACCGATGACGGAGGCGCGACGATTGCCGTGGTCTTGCCGTCCAGGTTGAACCCGCGTATCTTCACCTCCCCGCCCTTGCCGCGCTGCACTCCCAGTGGAAAGACCTCGGTCACGACCGGAAAGGCTCCGACATTCAGACGATAGTGAACACCTCCGCCGCCTGCGCTCTCGAAATCGCGAAGCTCCAAATAGTAGTCGCCAGCCCGATCAAAGCGATGCCCGAGCAGCGCGTCCGCCTTGCCAAATCTTGCCTTGCTCTCTACCACGGTTCCGCCAGATGCGTCGGTGATCCGCAGCACGGGCTGCAGCCTGGACCGCAAGGGCGAGGCGAGAATCTCGAAGACGATCTCATCGCCTGCTGCGGCGGTGAAGCCGAAAACGTCCGTATCTCCCGGCTGGTCCATCGCCCCGGTGACTGTGCATGGCAGCGTCAGCTTCTGCGCTTCTCGATGCGTGTTGTTCGGCTCGGCCTGACCTACTTCCGGCCAGTCTCCCACGGCGAACGTAACGCTGCCCGTGGTGCCCAGTAAAGTCTGGACTAGCGCTCGGTGGATTCCGATGCGGGCGGAAGTCGAGATGACGGCATCGACGTGAACGCTGTTTGCGTCCTTGGGCACAAGCTTGCCAGTAATCGCCGGATCATCAAACAGAACTGCGAGCGCATCCTTGAGCCGAGAACCGCTAAAAGTCATCCGGGTGGTAGTTCCCCTGCGCACACCCAACGGGCTTATGTCGCCGAGCGACGCGAGAAACAGAGTGGCGCCCCCAGTGCCGGGCGGCCTGCGCTGCTGCGAGTTGCCAAGCTGGCGACCTGGAATTCGGCTTGTGTCCGGCACTACCGCCAAACGACCGTGCGGTTCGGCAACCGCGACCGTGTATCGTGCGCGGGACTTCCCGGTGATCACGTCGTAGGTCTCGACGCTGCCGTCATGTCGCGCAACGGCCAGCAACCGTCCGGCTTGATCGAGGGAAAGCGACTGCGGCCAGTCCGGCTGAGCCGGATAGACCTTTTGCTCGGCCATGGTTGTGGAACTCCATCGCTTGATGGCGCGGTCCTCGCCGGACGTGATTATTGATGCCCCGTTCGGCATGAACGCGACCTGTAGAATGGCGCCCTCGTGGGCAAACGCAGACTTTTGCAGCGTCCCTCCCACGGCTGTCAGGTTCCAGACCCGAAGCTGCCTGTCCGCTCCGCCCGCAGCAATTCGCTTGCCGTCCGAACTGTATGCCACGCTGTAGAGCTCGGCGGTGCTCTCGCTGAGTGTGAACCTACGCTTGCCGGTGACTGCGTCCCACACCTTCACCGTTCTGTCCGCCGCACAAGTAGCCACCGAGCGGCCATCCGGGCTGAATGCGGCACCAAAAACGGAGTCCGTGTGATCCTTGAGGGCAACAGGCTTGGATACCTTCTGTGATGGGCCTCGCGGCAGCGTCCAGACAAGTGCAAGATGATCGTACGAACCGGAGACAAGCTTTGTCCCGGCAGGGTTGAATGCGATGGAGTGGACCACGTCCGAATGCTCTTCCAGCAACCCGGCGGCCTTTCCTGACTTTGCGTTCCAGAGGCGAATCTCGCCGCCCGTGCCTGGCACACCGCCTGCAGCGGCGATCATCGACCCGTCCGGGCTGTAGGCCACCGCTGTAACTGCACCGGCGTGTCCACCCAGAGTCCGGATTTTGCGGCCCGACGCAGTGTCGAAAAGCACCAGCGTGCGGTCCCCACCTACCGCCACGGTGCGGCCATCGGGGCTTAGCGCCACCGACGCGGCGCGGCGCGCGAATCCGGCCGGTGAGGCGATAGAGTGAATGCCGCATTGCAGGAACATCAGAACGGTAAGAGTGTAATTAGGGGCGCGCATGATCAAATCTCCCGGCAATCTCGATTGGGTTGCCACCATAGCTTTCAGGGTAACATCGAAACAAACATTAAGGTATAGCACCTAGCCCCAATACTGTTCGGTAATGCGATCGAGGTCGCATCCTTCGACTGCGGCTCGATACGGCTGAGCCGCGCTCAGGACGAGCGGATTCGGCTAACTTGCCATATTCAGACTGCTGGTGAAAGCGGTTCAGACTGTCAAGCCGTCATTCCCGCATAGCCTGCCCCGTTATGACCTTGAACGGGGTCCTTCGCGGGAATCCAGGAACATATCGAACTGCCCCTGTGACCTCAGAAAATCTCGTATGCAGCCTCACAGCCCCATCCGGGTAAGAACGCCCTCAAACGACGCATCCACGTTGTCATCACCGCAGACGTACCTCCACAGCTTTGCGCGTTGAACGGTCTCCGCCCGAGCCTCGTCCCCCATCCATTTGTGCGTGAAGCTGTTGATGATCGAGTGGATTTCGGGAGAGTCGATTCCGGCCGTATTGAACAGGCCTCGCTGTGGCTCACCTGGCCTCAGCCGGAGCTTGAACATATACCGAGTCGCCTCGATCTGGTTCGGCTGGGCGCAGTGCCACAGGCCGTGATGAAGGAAGGCGATTGCGCCAGCTCGGCCACTGAGCTGCTTTTGTCCGACGATGTTCTTGTATCTGCCGATACTCACGTTGCTCACCCGTCGCAGGTGCGAGCCGGGAAGTATGAGCGTAGGACCCGTCTCCTTGGGCACATCGTGGCTAAAGTACATGCTCTGCACATCGAACGCGAACGGCCTAGCGTCGATGATGCTGTCCGCATGCCAAACCTGTGCCTCGCGCTTACCGCCCCCCACCACATGAAGCGCGGAGTGATCGTATACCGGGCTTGCGCCGAGGAGGCTGTTTAGGATTCCCTTTACGGGCGGATAGTCGAACACCGCGTGAATGGCGCTGCTCTTGTCCCAGTAGCCGATGTCTGCCTGCTGGTCCGCATGCACTGCTGCGTTGAGCTCGGCAGGGACAAACCCGTCCAGCATCAGATAGCCGTCGCGCACAAACTCCGCCATCTGTACGGCGGTCAGTCGATGGTCGATCACAGGCTCACTCATATGCGGCCACCCTCTTCTCCAGCACATATTCGTAGGGCAGGTGTCCCGTCTCGTGCTCTGCACCGGACATGAACTTCGGCAGCACGGGGAGCTGCAGGACAAACCACCCGTCTCGCATGGCATCCAGCACGCTCCGGTATGGCGCGGCATCCTGGTCGCCGGACTGCATCTGCAGCGCATCCGCGCCGGCGGCACCGTCGTAGAAGGCCCATGCCACCGTCTCGGCGTCGAGGTCCGGATTTGCAAGGTGCAGAATCAATATCTGTTGTCGCAAGGTCATGTTCGTAGTTGTCTCTCTAGTCCAGGGGAAGCCGCTGGGTCACGCCGGTGTCCGCTGCACGCTTGCCCGCTTCCAGAATCTCTTGGGCAACAAGGCTCACCTCCATCGAGCAGAGGCCCTCAATCGCCTCCCCCGTTTCGATGCAGTGAAGCAGATACTCGGGCGCATTCCGTCGCGGAGCCTGCGGGGGCGGTGCGGCGATTACGCGCGTCTCCTCCCCAGGCTTCTGCAATAGCACGTCAGATCCCTGTATCGCCAGGCTGCCTTCCAGGCCATAGACCACTGGATTCGCTGTGGCGTAATCCACCGTCTGCGTCCAGCTCGCCTCCGCCACTCCAAACGCGCCGGGGTAGCGCATGAGGATGATTGCGCTGTCGTCCGGCACAGGATAGTCCTTCGCTAGCACGGCGCGGAAACCGGTCACCTCGTCTGGCCGACCCAAGAAGCGCGCGCACATATCCGCGGAGTAGCCGCAATAGTCCATCAGAGCCCCTGCTCCGTTCTTCTCTTCATCATACAGCCACTCCACAAAGTGCGGGTCGCAGCCTATCTCCTTCGGGCCGTTGTGAGCGCTTCTCTGCTTGAAGTAGGTTACCCTCCCAATCGCTCCCGACAGGATAAGCCGCTCCATCTCCTGGATCGCCGGGTTCCAGGCGGTGGGCCAGTTGATAAGCAGTCGGGTGCCCGCCGCAGTTGCTGCAGCCACCATCCGCCTCGCCTGATCGAGCGTAGCGCTCATCGGCTTCTCACTCACCACATGGATGTTGCGACGGGCGCAGGCCTCCACTATGTCGGCACAAGCACTGTTCTCCGACGCCGCCTGCACAATGTCCAGCTCCTCGTGCGCAAGCATCTCCTCCACCGAGGAGTAGAGCGCCTGCACTCCATACTCGGCGGCAATCCTGTCTCTTAGATCCTGATTGACATCTGCTGCCGCGGCCAGAACGACGCTTTCAAGTGCGGCCCAGTGCCGAAGCTCGCCCCAGATATGATCATGCACCATTGATGCGATCCCAACTCGATAAGTTCTGGACAAGTGGTGCCTCCCATGTGTCGGCGCGCCAAGGTTGCTCACCGCGGCGATGCCGTCATCCGTGTATTCAAGCAAGACCACCAGGTCCGTGCGGCCTTGATACTGTCAATTACTCCATGTAGACCGAATCTCCCTGTGTGGCACCAAACATCATCGCGAATTTGCTCAGACCGCACCAGCAGTTCGCCGTGTCTCCAAGGAGTGACCGTATGCGTAACAGTGTGTTGGCCGCGGCGATTGCCGCTTGTGCCTTGGCAGGCTTTGTGGACGCTCCCGAAGCGCATGCCGACGTCGGCGTCGTGGGCGAGCTGAAGGTTCTGAAGCTCATCCCAAATGATGATAGCGTCAAGATAGTGATGACACCCGTGCCAGGAGCCGTGGACTATAGGGTCTACTCGCTTGAGCACCCATGGATGGTGAAGTACTCTGGAGGAAAGACGACTCTGGAGCTGAACGGACTCGAGTGTGAGTGCTGTGAATTTGTCGTTGAGGCCGTGGACCAGCTCGGGCCGTTCATGAGCATTCCAGAGATAGAGAGGGCGGCTGAAGGAAGCAG
>VFKD01000516.1 GCA_009885735.1 bacterium | reverse complement strand
GCCCCGCCGAGGCAAAGTCTTTCTTGCTCCAGGCGAACGCGAAGTTCGGGTCCGCGCAGAAGGTCATCGACCAGACGCTGCCCTTATAGACGTTCTGCTTCCAGCAGGGACCGAAGTACTGGTCCTCGGTAATTCCCGCCTGCTTGACATACTTATCCAGCGACTGCAGCGAGCCGCGCTCGGCCCATTCAGCCACCTGCGGACCGTCCACGAAGATGACGTCCGGCGGCTTGTTCGCCGCGACGCTGGTGAAGAACTTCTGGTTGTTCGATAGGTCGTTTGGCGTGAAGAGCACGCGCAGCTTGATCTTGGGGTGCGTCCTCTCAAACTCCTTGAGGACGCGCTCAATGCTCGCGGTGCGAGTGCCTCCCCAGGGGTGCCACACCGTGACTACGGTCTGTCCCGCCTCGTTGACGCCCGTCTCTGGCCCACGGCACCCCACTGCGAAGAGAAGGCACGCTGCGGCGGCCAAGACTGCGAAATGCTTCAACTTGCTGCCTCCTGAAACTTCGCGGCGATATCATCCGGCCACGACTTGGGCTTGCCGTCCTTACCCACCAGTACCTGCACGGTCTCTCCCTCGGCCAGCTGCTCGTCTCCGCGCAAAATGCGGTAACCGAACTCCACGCTGCGCCGCCTAACCTGGATAGGCTGGATGACGATGTCAATCTCGTCGTCGTATCGTGCAGGCGACCTGTAGCGGCAGCGCGCCTCTATCACAGGCATAAAGCAGCCCTCCGCCTCCAACTGTCGGTAGTCGATGCCCTGCTGCCGCGTAAAGGCGTTGCGCGCGACCTCGAACCAGACGAAGTGATTCGCATAGTAGACCACGCCCATCTGGTCGGTCTCGGCATAGCGCACGCGGACGCGGGCAGAGGCAACGGCGTACGGCACGGGGACATCAGACATTTGGTGTGCGGAGCTCCTGGATGAAACGGCGGCTTTCGCCTACACAGTTCGCTGAGGAGGCGTGGTCATCCTGCGAGCACGACGGGAGTTGTGCGCGATTGTGGATCGCTAGTTTCGGCTGTACATTCGCGCGGTCCTTCGACTCTGCCACGGAACGGCTGTGGCAGGCTCAGGACGAACGGATATGGTCCGTGCTATCGAGCGACCACTCCGTTCGCACTGAGCGCTCGACAGCCCTATCGGCGAGCAATCGAAGTGTGCGGCTGAAACGCGTCCTTCGACTCTGCCACGAAACGGCTGTGGCAGGCTCAGGACGAACGGATATGGTCCTTGCTCCACCCTATCCAAAGCTAGGCACGGTCGCCTTGCGGGAGAGGGCTGGGGTGAGGGTCGCCGTTCTCCCTCTCCCGAGCGAGGCACGAGCGCCTTGCGGGAGAGGGCTGGGGTGAGGGTCGCCGTTCTCCCTCTCCCGAGCGAGGCACGAGCGCCTTGCGGGAAAGGGTCGGGGTCAGGGTCGCCGTTCTCTGTGTCTCAGTGTCTCTAGCGGAGCGGGTGGTTCACTGTCCCCGCGAAGCGGGTGGTTCAAAGTCCCCACACCATCCACAAGTACGGCAGACTTAGTTGGCAGAAGGTCTGTAAGCCGGGTTCTGTGTTTGTGTGGTCATCTCTCTTGGACCGCGATTGCTCGTGGCCTCCAGCGACTCTACCCGGAGGGTCCGCGGGCAGCATCAACCCCTCCTGTTCGAGTCTTGCTCCCGATGGGGTTTAGCAGGCCGACATGTCTCCATGCCGCCGGTGCGCTCTTAACGCGCCATTTCACCGT
>VFKD01000719.1 GCA_009885735.1 bacterium | reverse complement strand
GAGAACGTGAGCCAGGGCTTCCTTGGGATACGCGTGCAGTGCGCCAAGTGCCACAACCACCCAATGGAGAAGTGGACTCAAAACGAATACTACGGGATGGCGAGCATCTTCGCGCGAACGAAGTTCAAGGCGGACCTGGCGATCTATGCGAACGACGAGATGACGGTCTACAACGTCTCGTCCGGCGATATCGATCAGCCGCGGCTGGGCAGGCCGGTCCCATCGAAGCCGCTTGGTGGGCCGACACTAGCGCTGAACTCACCTAAAGAGCGACGCGCTTTCTTCGCCGAGTGGCTCACTAGGCCAGACAACTGGTACTTCTCGCACTCTATCGTGAACCGAGTTTGGGCGCACTTCATGGGCCGAGGACTCGTCGAGCCGATAGACGATCTGCGCGAGACGAATCCGGCCTCAAACCCAGAGCTGTTTGACGCCCTGGCGAATGACTTTGTGAAGAACAAGTTCGACCTGCGGCGCCTAATGCGCAAAATCGTTACATCGAAAGTCTATCAGCTATCCTCCGCGGCAACGCCCATTAACAAGAAGGATGACCGCAACTACAGCCGTTTCTTGGTTCGCCGATTGACCGCCGAGCAGCTTCTGGATGCGCTGGGCCAGGTCACGGGCAAGCAGGAAGAGTTCCCCGGAATGCCTCCGGGCATTCGCGCCGTGCAGCTTCCAGATACTCATGTGAAGTCCGACTTCATGGACCTGCTAGGGAGGCCGCCGCGAGTGATCACCTGCGAATGCGAGCGCAGCCAAGAGCCAAACATGGCGCAAGCGCTGCTCTTCATCAACGGCGAGCTCATCAACCGCAAGGTGGGCGCCGACGGAGGCGTGATCGACCGCCTAGTGAGGGCCGGCAAGACGGACGCGGAGATTCTGGACGAGCTCTACTGGTCTGCCTATGGACGAGCGCCGATAGGCCAGGAGCGCGAGACGAGCCTGAGATCTCTGCGCGAGGCGCAGACGAATGCTACCCTCGGCGCCAAACAGCCTACCGCGGATGAGATTGCACTGACCCGTCGCAAGACTCTCGAAGACCTGCTCTGGGTGCTCGTGAACAGCAAAGAGTTCTTGTTTAACCACTAGGTCGTGAGCTGAACGGTGGGCATTACTTGCTTAGGCGGCGTCGGATTCGTAGGACGGGTGGGGCAAGCCCCACATCTTACGTACAACTGGTGACTTATGGCTGTAGGGTGCAGGGCTTGCCCTGCCCATCGGCAATAGATTGGCAGTAATGAAACGGGCGTACCAGCACACCATCGTATGAAGGACCCAAACAAATGATAAACTTCGGACATGAGACGGTGAATACGTGCGACGGACCGTCGCGGCGCGAGTTCCTACAGATAGGCTCGGCGGGCTTCCTCGGAATGGGCCTCGCCGGACTCCTCTCCTCGCAAGGGGCAATGGCGGATAAGTACATCGATAACGAGATGTCGATTATCCTGGTCTTCCTCTGGGGAGGCGCGCCGCACCAAGACACGTTCGACATGAAGCCGAACGCACCAGCCGAGGTTAGGGGTCAGTTCAGCCCGATCAAGACGAACGTGCCCGGCATCCAGATATGCGAGCATCTGCCAATGCTCGCAACGATGGCCGATAAATATACGATCATTCGTTCCGCCACGCACGACCAGACGATTCATGCTCAGGGAGCGCACTATACTCTCACCGGCAACAAGCTGGGCCCTGGCCGCGAGGGTCCGAACATGGGCGCTGTGATCAGCAAGTTCCTGCCACAGCGCAATGCGCTGCCTTCTGCCATCCAGATCGGCCCTCGCATGTATGACACGGCGGGCAATGGGCCGATTGGCCAGGACGGCGGCTTCCTCGGGAATGCCTCCTCGCCGTTCCGCGTGCTTAACGCTCTTGAACCTGTCGACAAGCTCGCTTCGCTTTCGGCGCCGGCTGGCCTAACGGCAGATCGCCTGAACCTTCGCAAGGCGCTCTACCACAAGGTGGACACCTTCCAGAAGTACATTGAAAGCGGCGACACCCGTATTCATGACGCCGCATACGAGAAGGCGTTCTCGCTCGTCACCTCTCCAGAAGCCAAGAAGGCCTTCAACCTAGAGAAGGAGACTAAGGCTACTCGCGAACGGTACGGCATGACGCAGTTTGGTCAGGGATGCCTGATGGCTAGACGGCTGATCGAGGCGAAAGTGCGGTTTGTTCAGGTTAACTGGAGAGCACACCCAATCAACGACGATGTGGACAAGATGGGCTTCGACAATCATGGGGACAACTTTACCCGCTGCAAGCGGCAGCTTCCGGAGCTTGATCGCAGTGTCTCGGCGCTCATCGACGATGTCTACCAGCGAGGACTGAATAAGAAGACCCTGATTCTGGTAACAGGCGAATTTGGTCGCACTACGGTGAACGGCTCCGCCGGGCGTGACCACTGGCCGTTCGTCTATTCGTACTTGATTACCGGGGCAGGCATTCCGGGTGGACGAGTGATAGGCTCCAGCGACGAGGCAGCAAAGTATCCCTCCACGCTGCCGGTTTCTCCCGAAGACACCTATATGTCTGTGGCGAAGATCCTCAACATGGATGTCTCCGGGCAGCTTCGCGAAGCACGAATCCTCCGCGACTCCCCCGGCATTCCAGACCTGTTCTCTTAGGGTGATGAGATTGTTTTGTCAATTGGCGACTCCGCGCAATGCCGGAGTCGCCCTCGTTGGTCTCCTTGTCTGCAACTTGCCTAGCGTGCATGCCCAGGCTCCTGAGATTGGCGGGCTCCTTCCTGCCGGCGGGCCGCGCGGCACGGCAACTCAGGTTCGCATCGACGGCAAGAACCTCGCGGGCTCGAAGATCTGGGTCACCGGTGCAGGTGTTTCGGTCAAGTCTGTACAGGTTGCTCCTTCCGGCGACACGCTTACGGCGAACATTGCCGTGGAGCCTGGAGCGTTGCTCGGTCCTCACGAAATCCGCATCACGAACCCCAAGGGCGTATCGAACGGGTCGAGGTTCTGGGTGGACGTCTACCCAAACCACGTGATAGAGAAGCCGATGGCGGAGGGCGCGGAGCCCATCTTGCTCAATCCGATGGCGCCGGTGGTTATCAACAGCCGCATCGCCGCCAGGGCCGGTCGCGACCGCTTCACCATTACGGCACAAGCAGGAGACGTATGGGTCTTCGACTGCTTCGCGGACCGCATTCGTTCGCGGTTCGACCCCGTGATGGAGCTGCGAGACGAGGCCGGCGTGAGCCTTCGCCTCGTTCAGTCCACTTGGGAGAGTGACCCGCGATTTCGGCACAAGTTCGCGAAGGCGGGCCGATACACGCTAATCGTTCGCGACTCAGAGTACAAGGGCGGCCCTGGTCACACCTATCGCCTGCTCACGGGCAAGCTGCCGTATGTGGAGAGCTTCTCGCCGCGCGGCCAGCAGAGCGGGCAGAGCCTGAACCTCGCGCTGAATGGACCGGACCTGGGAGTGCGCAGTGCATCCGTAGCCATTCCGGCTGGCGCTCCATCCGGCACTTTCTGGGCCGAGGTACACCCGGAGCCGGGAGAGCCGGTCTTGGTGCCCCTGCTGGTGTGCAATGATACCGTGCTGAATGCCGGTTCCTCATCCGCGGTGCAGCCGCTCCTCGCACTCCCCACTTCCGTGGACGGAATGTTTACTTCGAGCTCGAAAGCGCGGTTTTCGTTCAAGGCCGCCGCCAAGGCACGCATCCTGTTCGACCTCGTGGCGCGCAGGATTGGCTCAAGGATCGACGGCCATATCCGCGTAGTGGACATTGCGGGCAAGGAGCTTGCCGCAAACGATGATGCCGCCGTATTGAGCAAGGAAGCCCGGGTCGAGTTCACGGCTCCCGCTGACGGCGAATACTTCGTTGAGGTGCGAGACGTCGAGGAAAAGACCGGCCCCGACTGCTACTACCGGCTCAAGGCGAGCACGGTTGAGCCGGACTTCAAGGTATCGATTGCCACTGACAGGCTCACCGTGGCCAAGGGCGCGACTCTCGCGGTTCCGGTGACGGTGGAACGAATAGGTGGCTTCACAGGTCCGGTCGAGGTCTGGATCGACGGACTGCCGGCCGGGCTCACCGCTGCTCCCATCACCGTTCCCGCCGACAAGCCTATTGAGCTTAAGATCGTCGCAACGGCGGATGCTCAGATGCTCGCAAGCGAGGTCCACATTCGCGGCAAGGCAGCTATCGGCGGCAAGACGATTACTCGCGAGGCTCCGGCCTGGGACAAGTATGAGCATCGGTCTATAGACCTGCTGCTCTCGGTTGAGTACACCTACACGAGGCCCTTCCACATCTGGGAGCAGCTTCTCCTTTCGGTCACCGAGGCGCCTCCACCGAAGAAGTAGTGCGCTTCGCAGTAGCCCGTTAGTGATACTGCACGCCCGCTACAATGTCGCCCACGCTGTCCCACTGAATGATAACCCTCTTGGTTGACGGTTCTGTCTTGACGAGTTTGATAGATTCGCCGCCCTGGTCGATCAGGTCCGGTCCGATGCTGTAGAGCAGACGATCCGTACCCTTTCGGACATACCGGTAGGTCTGGTGCGGCGCGTAAGGATCGCGCGGAAGCGTTTTGAGGTAGCGCGGCACAATCTCCTCAAGCGTTGCTGGATAGGTTAATTTCTCCAGGAAGAAGGCGCGCAGCGCGACATCAAGCATAAGCAGTCGCGCGTGGACGAGACTGCGACTTGCATCTAGGTGAACGAGGTTGTTGTATTGGGGAGTGAGAGTCTCGGCAATATCAAGCAAATGCGTGTCGTAATCGAGGCGTAGGGGCGGAAGCCGATCCGCTAGTCCGATCTGCCGCTCCACCTTGCGGGTGTATTCGGCCAGCAAGCCGCGCTTTGTCGTGCCGCATAGGACGACGTTGGCCACAAATCGTCCAAACATGTCTGGTTTCATGTCACCCGAGAAGTAGGTTATGTCCATCAGACCAAGTCGCCAATCCCTTTTGCGATACAGGCTTACGAGCATGCTCTGAACTCCGTGCATGTCCTGTCGCAAAGTGGAACTGAGCGGCGCTCGTTCCATGTCCATTTCCCACATGCGCACAGCGGCAGCCTTCGCCGCCTCCGGCCCAACCCTGTCCACAATGCGCTCCATTGTTCCGCGGCCCATCGACTCGATGGCCACGCCGACAAGGCGGCAAATGATGGGGGAGCTGCTAAACATCATCTGGCCCATGTGCATCGTGTCAAGTGCAGTTGCCAACGCTAGGTCAGGTTCGCCAGATGCAATCTGAGCTTCCGCCTTCAGCACTAGGAGCCGCGCCAGGGAGCGACAGTGTCCCACATCCGGCATCAGCTCACTGTATGACGAGAGACGCGGCCGCGCGTACGTCACGGTTAGCCCTTGCGAAACCAGTTGTAGGGAAGACTTGTTGAGTTCCAGCAGACGACTCCACTCCCTCGCTTCAATAGCTGTGGGCATTTGCGCAGCCTTCCTGCGCTCGATCACAATGTCGGCAACAGCATTGAGCTCTCTTGCAGCTGCCCAGGCCTTTTCCCATGTGTGGTGGGCATTTGCCTTGGGCAGTACCTGGAGAGGAATGGTGATTCGCGGGTCAATGTCTCCCCAGCGGAGATAGACCCACATCGCCACCGCAATAACCGACAGTAGGCACAGCATCACCCGCAGCCACTTGAGTATGCGAGACTTCCATAGCTTCACGTCGTGTGGCCGATGTGCCGTTGTCGGTTTGGAGTCATGAAACGGTTGGTATGTCATCTGATGTACCTCCATGCACGGGATCGGCTGGTGACGATGTTGCCGTATCCAATCCGGGCGAAGCATCCGCGTACAGCCGTGGAGCTCATCCCCAAATGTGATCCGGCGGATGCTCTCGCCCCTACGCCCCGTTGCCCGTTACCCATTCCGCTCGTCCTGAGCCCTCGACAGCCTCACCGTCGAGGAGTCGAAGGATCTCGGCGCAACTGCCTGCCGCCGTCTACCCATTCGGCCGAAGCATCCGCGTACAGCCAATGCGTTCTTACCGAAAGTTGATCCGGCGGATGCTGTCGCCCCTACATTCTGCCGCCCTTTCCGCGCATCCTGAGAATGCCAACCCGAGCATCCGGAGCGCGAATCAGCCCTAGCGAGCCGGAGTCGAAGGACCGTTCCGTGGCAGAGCCGAAGGACCATATCGAGCCGCGTCATTCCCGCATGGTGTTAGCGGGAACGAAGGACCCACTGCTCCCGTCTACTCCCCATCGCCGCTCTCGCCCTGCGACGGACGCAAGAGCTGCTCCGGCGGAGTGACCGTGGAGGATGCAGGCCGGAGCAGAATGCTCTCGGGCTCCCCAGGCGCGGTTGCGGGCCGAAGGAGGCTCCACGACTGGTCCGGCGCTCCCTGAATGAGGGCGGGCAGGCAGGCCCTTGCGGCCGCCTTGACGCGGCGCTGCTGAGAGGTGCGAGCCAGCGAATTCGCCAGAATCTGAACTGTATGGACTGCGCCGGAATCGCCAATCTGCTCCAGAGCGCGCAGCACTGCTAACTGCAGGTCAGCGTTCTTGCGCACCCGGTCCATCCGAAGGAGGCCATAGAGGAGCACGCGCTGATTTGGGTCGAGCAGGCTGTTGTCCGACGCCCTTATGCGCTGGAGAAGGCGAATGAGGGTGGGCTCAATCAGCCGAAGTGCGTCCGGATCCGGCAGGGCGAGCGCATCGACGACCTTTCCAACCTGCCGCACGTCATCTATGGCAGCCAGATCGAGAATCGCCTGCTGGTGGCCGGGCATGAGCGTGATGCGATAAG
>VFKD01000376.1 GCA_009885735.1 bacterium | reverse complement strand
GTACTGGACGACGGGATGCAGTTCTATCAGCTCTATCGGGACATGGAGATCGTGCTGCTGAACGCAGCCGACCCATTCGACAACGGTTGGACGTTTCCACGCGGGCTGCTTCGAGAGCCGCCGTCGCACCTGCGGCGTGCCTCGGTAATCATTCTGACGAACTCCGACGCGGTGCCCTCGGAACAGCTTGACGCACTCCGGATCCGCGCAGCTCGACTCAACCCGAATGCTCCCATCCTGACAGCAAGCACGGCTCCTTCCGGTGTACGCCCCCTTGCAGGAGGCGCGGAGATGCCAGTTGCCTGGCTGCAAGGGCGGTCCATCGCGACCTGGTGCGCGCTGGGGAGTCCAGACACATTCGAGGCACAGGTGGAGGCTCTTGGGCCCCGGATCGTGCTTCGCGAGCGCAAGCCGGACCATGCCGGCGCGACACTCCAAGAGCTCGAAGCATTCATGACCAGGGCCACTGCGCTTGGCGCGGAGGCGGTGGTGGTGAGTGAGAAGGACGCCGTGAAGCTGCCGCCTCTCCGAAAGCCGATTCCCTTCGTGGCATTGAAGGCATCGCTGAAGATCGAGGGAGTTACGGGCCTTGTGCAGGACATTCGAAGCCGTGTCGAAGCGCTCCGGCACGCATGAAAAAGAAACTCATCCTCCGCCACGTTGGCCTCTGGGCGATAAAGGGAGTTACGCTCGTAGTGCGGATGTTGCCGCTCTGGGCAGCACTCGCGTTCGGTCGAGCGCTTGGCAGCCTGATGCGCCGAGTGGACAGTCGCCGGTACCAGGTCGCGCTCAAGAATCTCCGCATCGCGTTCGGCGACCAACTTAGCGATTCCGAGCGACACCGAATTGCCTGTGAGTCCTTTCGGCACTTCGGAATGTTCCTGGTGGAGTCGCTGAGGTTTCCGTCCATGAAGACCTCTGATGTGCTGTCGCTCCTCGACGTTCCTCCAAACTCGGCGGAGATAATGCGCGACGCACTGAGCACAGGAACAGGCTGCATCCTCGTAGGCGCTCACCTGGGCAGCTTCGAAATTGGCGCCCGATGGCTGGTGGCCAATGGCTACCCGCTTGCCGCTCTGGCTCGAGGCGCACGGGACCCAGGTACAACAGAGTACATGTTGAAGCTCCGTGAGCGATGCGGAATCCGAGTGATCACGCTTAGCCAGTCGATGAAGCCAATCATCACAACGCTTCGCGAGAATCACTGCCTTGCGATACTCTGCGATCAGAATGCCGGCGATGTGTACGTCCCATTCTTCGGTCACCTCACTGGAACAGCCGACGGTCCGGCCAAGATAGCGCTCAAGACGGGAGCAAGCATGCTGTTCATGCACTCGGTTCGAACTCCAGAGGGGCGATACAAGATAGAGGTGACCGATGTATATCACCCCGAGAGCACTGGCGACCGGGATGCAGATGTTCGGACAGTGATGTCGCATGTGAATCAGCAGATAGAACAGTCCATTCGCGCCTATCCCGAGCAATGGCTGTGGTTTCACGACCGATGGCGGTCCTCTCCCGATGTTCGACCCGCCACAGACTCAAAGGAGCCAAGCTCGTAGTGTTCACCCCCCTCAGGCCGCCGGACATGCAGAATGTTCGGCGACTGCTCATCGTTAAGCTAAGTTCTATAGGCGACATTGTGCATGCTCTGCCCGTCTCTGCGGCGCTCAGCAGGGCGTTTCCTCACCTGGAATTGACCTGGATTGTGGAAGAGATGTCGGCGCCGATGGTCCTGGGAAACCCATTCCTCAAGGAGGTCATTGTGCTCCCGTCGGACTGGCGCAAGCGCCGTTCATCTACCGGATCGATGAGGCGGTTCCGCGAGATTCGCGCAGACCTTCACCGGCGAGAATTCGATGTCACGCTCGATCTGCAGGGACTCAGCAAGAGCGGGCTCATCGCGTGGGCCTCCGGCGCGCGGTATCGCTACGGCACGGACTGGCTGCGCGAGATCGCCCCAGCCTTTGTGCGACGTGTTCCGCGCCAGCCTGAGAGCGTACACATTGTGGATCAGATGCTGGACATGGCCGCATTCCTTGGCGCGCCGCGTTCTCCCGTCGAGTTTCCAATCCACATTCCAGAGGAGGAGTCGGCAGCAGCGAAACGCATTCTGGGCCAGGCTGGAATCGAACCTGGGACGGACTACATTGTGATCAACCCCTCGTCCGGCGGCGGCATGAAGGGCTGGGGTTCGGACCGGTTTGCCGCGCTGGCGGATGCGCTAAGCCACGTCAGCAAGGATCGGTTAGTCCTGGTCGGCTCTCGTGCAGACGACAGCGTTGCTGGCGAGATAATTCAGAGCAGCTCTGCGCCTCTCGCGTCCATTGTGGGCAAGACGAATCTGAAGCAGCTTGCTGCAATACTCAAAGGAGCCCGGCTTCACATCGCTGGGGACACTGGATCCGCACACATCGCCGCCGGGCTGGGAGTTCCGGTGGTCTCCATCTTTGGCCGAACAGATCCCGCCAGGCTTGCCCCCTACGGGTATGGGCATCTGGCTCTGCATCACCGTGACCGATGTGCAGGGCCATGCTTGTCGTACCATGCCAAGGCGCCTTTGAACAGCCCGCAGAAGTGCCTCGCTCCTCCACCACGGTGCCTTCGAGAAGTGAGCGTGGATGAAGTGCTCGGGGTAGCTCTCCGAGCACTAGGGACGGCGGATGGCTAGCGACTTCGCGCTGCGAGACGCGCAGACGATTCTCGTGGTAACCAAGTTCCGATTCCTGGGTGACACCATTGTGGCCACGCCCCTGTTACGAACCCTCCGCAGCTCTGCTCCGAATGCACGCATCGTGCTTTTGTCGAATCCTGCAAGCGGTTTGTTGCTGCAATGCTGCGACTTCGTTGACGAGCATTGGGCGTATTCGCCGTACGGTTCTGGACGCCTGGGAAAGGTGGCCGCGATGACGGCTCGCATCCGCGGCGAGAAGTTTGATGCGGCATTTCTGCCAAACAGGTCGCTGCACTCTGCAGCGATTGTTGCCGCAGCGCGGGTGCCGGCGCGCATCGGCTTCGACACCGAGCATCGTGGGCCGCTCCTTACGCATCGTGTTCCGTACCGCAAGAATGCGACGGAGATCGACTGCACGCTGGACTTGGCTCGGGCGGTTCACGCCGAGCCTATAATTAGCACAAGTCAGCTCGTCGTGTCACAGGCAGAGCGCGAGGCGGCCAGATGCCTCACATTATTGGCTCTAAAGGCAGACCGCTCTGAGCGCCTTGCGCTTATGCAGCCTGGGTCGAAGGACCCTGAGCGGAAGCGGTGGAACACAGATCGGTTCGTCCGCGTGGCACAGGAGCTGGTGCAAAATGTGCCGGCTGTTCGCTTGGCAATTATTGGCGTAGAGGATGAGCGCGAACAGTGTGACGCTGTGTGCGCCGCAATGCAAGGCAGCGCAATGAACCTGTGCGGAAAGACGGATCTTCGCACGGCGATGGGCCTCATCGCGGAGGCGGATCAGCTCATCGCGTGCGACACGGCGCTTGTGCATGTGGCAGCAGCACTCGGCACTCCCACCGTAGCGATACACGGACCAATGACCGCGCAGAGGTGGGGTTACACCGGAGATGGGCACTGCGTGGTTACAGCTCCGTCGCCCGCCGGAGAAAGCGACCGACTGGCGAATCGCCTCGGATTGGACGCACTTGAGTGGCAGACCGTCGCTGAAGCGGCCATCGAACAGCTTCGCACATCAAACAGATGGGAGAAGGTAGATGGGGAGTGAGACCTCCGAACGGCAACGGGCAGTAGTTATTATCCCAGCCCGACTGGCCGCCACCCGGCTTCCGAACAAACCTCTCCTGGATATCTGCGGCAAGAGCATGATCCAGCGAGTTTGGGATCAGGCCCGCATGGCGAACGGAATTGCGGAGGTGGCGATTGCAACACCGGACGAGGAGATTGCGGTCGAGGTCGAGCGCTTTGGGGGCAGAGCCATCATCACTTCGCACTCGCATCGGTCTGGTACTGACCGTCTCGCCGAGGCAGTGGAGCAGATGCACGCGGACGTAGTGGTGAATGTTCAAGGCGACGAGCCCCTCATCCAGCCGGAATACATCGAGCGAGCGCTACAGCCGCTTGCAGCCGACAGCACGCTCATGATGACCTCGCTCATGTGTCCATGCCCTATCGACGAACTGGACAATCCGGCAACGGTGAAAGTGGTCGCTGCGGTAAATGGCGATGCTCTGTACTTCTCCCGCGCTCGGATACCGCACCGGCGAACCGACGCCGCGCCCGCGGTCGTGATGCAGCACATTGGTCTCTATGCCTACAGGCGTGAGTTTCTGCTCAGGTTTCCCTCTTTGGAGCCGACCCAGCTCGAGCAGACAGAGATGCTTGAGCAGCTTCGGGCCTTGGAGCACGGTTATAGGATCCGCATGGTTGAGGTAGAGAACGCACCTCTCTCGGTGGACACAGAAGAGGACCTGCGGCGAGTTCGCGAGATACTCTCAGGCCGTACACTGTAGCACTTCGATAAAGAGCGGCCCGGATGCGCGGCATGCATCCGGGCCGACTGATAGGTGTCCGCAGCCAATCTGCCTATGGATTGAGCGTGAGCAGGATGCCCGTGCCGTCGAATCCCCACTTCTTCGTGATGCCATCGGCCTTCCACAGCGACATCGAGATGGCATTCTCGGTCCCGCCGTTGAGCCACACCTCCGTAATGAAGATGCGCGGCCTGTCGTTGATGACGATGTCGGCCGTGAACTTTGCGTAGGTCGCGCCGATTTCCCAGCTTGACAGCTTCCTTGCTGTAATCTTGTACCCAGTATGGTCCTGGTAGCCCATAGAACTGTGCGTTGCACCCTTGAAACGGTAGACCATGCCCGACACATAGTGGGTCGCTCCCTCGGCCTTGATGGTTCCGGAGAACGAGGCATGGATGACGGGTACGTCTTGTGCGCATGCCGGACGGACCGATGCCAGCATGCCAAGCGAAAGTAAAACAACAGCCATAACAGACTTGCGGACCATCTTTGTGATTCTCCATTGGTTATTGGTGCCGTGCAATAGGACCATTTGTTGGTGCAGGCGCACGGGTACGGCACGTTACGGTCGGATTTTGGGCGGGAGCGTGCCGCAGCGAATGAAGGGTCGGCGGCATTAATGAGCCTTCGCTGACGTCACGGCGATGCAGCTTGTCTAGCAATTCGAACGTTTGGCGTACATCTTTATGGACAGGCGATACGATAGCCTCCACTCACTTGTCGCCGGTTCTAGTGCCACTAAGGGTTGTTCGCGTTACGCACAGGAGACCGTGCCTAGACGCTAGGCAATACACTGTTCTTGGGGGGAAGGTACAGCGGAGCACAGTCAGATTGGACTAGGCCAACTGCGTGGCTCTTCGGCCTGACAGTCGCTTCCATGACCAGTTGACGACACGAGCATGCAGCACCCAGGGTCCTGCACCGGCAGGCTTGTTGTGAATGATCCGGGCTAGATCACTTGAGTCCGAAAAGGTGATGTAAATGTGTCAAGTTTCAATGTACGAGATTGGCGGCCTTGCAGCATCGGTCCATTGCTCGGCCCAAGCTGTGGAACGG
>VFKD01000528.1 GCA_009885735.1 bacterium | reverse complement strand
CCAGGTGGTAGATCCAGAGATGCGTGGGAGTCTGAGTGTAGAACTCCTCGAACGGCTTGCCGGGTCCATCTCGCCGCTGCTCCATGCTCAGGAAGACGACTCGTCGCCCGTCCGAGAACGACGGCCCCGGCTGCCACGTGACCTGGTCCTTCACCTTGAAGTCGAATACGTGCAGGCCGGAGCCGTCCGAATTCATCACAGCGGTCTTGCCTGCGGAGGTGAAGAAGAAGCGCCGCTGCGTGCTGCTGCCACCGGAGAGCCCACTCAGGAGGCTCGTAGGCGTGAGTGCTGCCCCAGCTATCCCTCCCAATACCGCGCGTCGACCAATCATCTCGTTCAAAAGTTGCACTCCTAATAGTGGGGCCCAACCAGTACCCGTTCCAGTCTCAACTCGTCATTCGTCAGTCATCCTTGCCCGTCGGTGTGTCGCCTGCTGTCTTGACGCCGTTGACCTCTTCGTGACTTCGCGGCTTCGCGTGAGGCCGCCCTTGCCGTGTCCGTCTCCGGTTCCCGGTCCTCCGTCAGCCCTTCTCAGCGTACGCCCGCTCGCGCATCGCCCGCATATATCCAAGCGTGTAAGCCGTGCAGTTCTTCTCGGGTCCATCTCCAGGAACATGGTCCGGGATGAGAACTCCATCAAACTCCACATCCCGCAAAGCGCACATCACCTCGAACATGTCCACGTAGCCGTCGTCCACAATGGTCTCGCGGAACTTCGGCAGCGGCGCATCCACGTTCCGGAAGTGAATTTTGAACAACTTCTTCTGCGCGCCAAAGTGCGAGATCATCTGCAACACATCCTTGCCCATCGCCGCACCTCCCTCTGCCCAGGTGCCCACGCAGAAGCAGAGACCGAAGTTCGGGCTGTCTGCGATGTCCACGGCACGCTGATAGCCTTCGAAATCGCGGATGACCCTGGCAACTCCTCCAAGCGACGCCACAGGGGGATCGTCAGGATGCAGGCCTATCCTAACTCCTGCCTCTTCCGCCACTGGGATCACTTCGCGAATGAACCGAGTGAAGGTGTCCCACACCTCCGAATCTGAATAGACTCGGTCGTGCGAGAGAGGGAGGTTCTTCGCCAACTCCATATCGAATTCACGAGTGGGAATTCCACCGCGAGTCGACCCCACGGAGGTCTGATAGTACGGCAGCATCTTGATGTTCGCCATGTGAGCGTAGGTCGTGTATTCGATGCCTGCGCGTCCAAGATTGCGCAGGTACTCCTTGTACTGTCCCACCTTCTCATCAAATCCAGGCAGCCCCAGTACCATCGTCGGGTCGCAGTGTAGGTCGAGGATGCCGATGTTCCAGAGGCGGATGCCGTGTTCCTCCAGCAGGCGCTTTGTGTGAACCATGTAGTCCAGGTTGGCATCCTCGATGGTGGTCCAGATGCTGGCGCACTCCGTACACATCTGCTGGAAGAATTTGAGGTCCCGCTCGGTGGGATGGGCGTTTAGGCGGTCGCCTACTTTGATGCCTGGAAGATTTGTCATCTGGACTCCTCCTTTGCCGGTCGAAACTTGGCGGTGAAGTGCCGCAAGAGAGGCGCCTGGTAGGCAATCTCGAAGCCCTTGATCTCTTCTCGGCGAGCGTATGTCTCCAATACTACCTCCGCTAGATAGTCCACGTGGCTCTGCGTATAGACCCTGCGCGGCATCGCAAGCCGCACGAGGTCCATTGGCGGAAGCGCTTCGCCGCTCCCGTCCTCCGCCTGCTTGCCGAACATTACTCCCCCTATCTCCACGCCTCGCACCCCTCCGGTCTCATAGAGCGCGCATGCGAGGGCTTGGCCGGGATATTGGCTCGGCGGAACGTGCGGCAGGAATGCTCGGGCGTCGAGGTAGAGCGCATGCCCTCCGGGCGGCTCCACAATCTTTACTCCGCCTTCCCGAATGCGGCGCGCGAAGTAGTCTATGCTCGCGATGCGGTATTCCAGGTACCTCTCGTCGAGCGCCTCCATTAGGCCAACGGCCAGCGCCTCCATGTCCCGAGCCGCCATTCCTCCATACGTTGGAAAACCCTCCGCAAGGATGAGCAGATTCCTGGCCTTCTCCGCCATCGAGCTGTCGTTCATCGCTAGGAAACCGCCGATGTTGCAGATGCCGTCCTTCTTGCCGGACATTGTGGCGCCGTCGCAATACGAGAACATCTCGCGTGCAATCTCAATGGGCGCCTTGTCCGCGAAACCGGGCTCGCGCAGCTTGATGAAGTAGGCGTTCTCGGCAAATCGGCATGCATCCAGGAAGAACGGGACTTCGAAGGAGTGCAGCAGTTCGCTCACCTCACGGATGTTCTGCATCGAGACCGGCTGTCCGCCACCAGTGTTGTTTGTCACCGTGAGCATACCGAGGGGAATTCGGTCCGGACCAATCTCGCGGATGAGCGCGGCTAGCTTCGCGGTGTCGAGGTTGCCCTTGAAGGGGTGGAGCGCTGCGGGGTCCTTGCCTTCTTCAATGACGAGGTCAATCGCCTCGGCCCGCGAATACTCAATGTTTGCTCGCGTGGTGTCGAAGTGGTTGTTGCTCGGTATCACCTTTCCCTCGCCGCCTACAATCTCGAAGAGAATACGCTCGGCGGCTCTGCCCTGGTGCGTGGGGATGATGAAGCCGAGACCGGTGATGTCGCGGACCGCCTTCTCGAACTTGAAGAAGCTGCGGCTGCAGGCATAGCTTTCGTCCGCCACCATCATCGCGCCCCATTGAGCGGCAGACATGGCGGCGGTGCCGCTGTCCGTCAGAAGGTCGATGAGCACATCCTCGGCGTGAATCAGGAACGGATTGAAGTGTGCCCGCTCCAGAATCTCGCGACGTTCCTCAACAGTCGTGAACCGTATGGGTTCGACCATCTTGATCTTGAACGGCTCAATGATTGTCTTCAAGCGCACGGCCTCCGAGTTGATGTAGCACGTCTAGGCTCGGGCCAATGGCTCAAGCTCATGGCACGAATGAAACTCAAACTGAGCGGATGCGCTCTCGACAACGCACGCTACGCTCTGACCTGGCAGCACTGTCGAAAGTACGGTGGAGAAGACGAGAAGACCATCCAGAAACAGCTCGACGTAGCGATGCCGCAGCAATAGTCGCAGGCGGTAAGCCTGATTGCGGCGAATCTTCCTCGAAACCACATCCAGCAACTCGATGGTTCGCAGCCCATTGCCATGCTCCCATCTGTCCATCTGACTCACCGTGATCCGTCCGTTCCCAGCATCCATCATGAACGCAGTTCCTGAAGAGCGGGCATCCTGCGTGAATCCAACTCCGATACCGGCTTCGCGGCCCCGCAGAATGGTCACACTTGCCTGCAGGTCCACATTCGCCGCGATCGGAGCCGAAACGAAAGCATCACTACCGACCTTGCAGTGGCCTTGAACTACCGGTCCATCGGCGCTCCAGCGTCCGGCGACCGCAGCGCCAAACGTGAGCGCGCGCCAATCATATAGATCGATTGGCCGCATTCTTAACGCCGTCAGTCCATTCCACGGCGCCAATGCCAGCCCGTCCCCATGTCGCACGAGCTTCTTCGGCAGTCCCATGGCGGTAGGTTTGCCCGCATAGTGGTGGTAGACCAAGTGCTCTCCCTGATACTCGACCACTCGCGCCACATAGCCATCCATCCTGCCGCTTCCCGCTCCCAAAAGGAGGTTGTTCTTTGGCCCGGAATAGGGTCCATCCCAACTCTCGGAATTTAGGTAGTAGGTCCCAGTAGTAGCCAATCGATCTCCCGTGTCCAGGCGAGAACCCCACATGCTGCCAGTGCTGAAAATGACCCAGAAGCGCCCGTCGAACTCGAATATCTCGGGCACCTCCATTGAGGAGTATCGGCCCGTGTGGGCAACCGGGCCAAGAGTCTGCCAGTCTGAGAGTCCATTCAGACGGCATCGGGCGAGGCACGCGCGGCACGCAGCCGGTCCCTTGTCTACTCTTGCGCTGCACACGGCCTCCCACTCGCCCGCCGGATTGCGCGTCACAAACGCATCTCTCCAAGCGGGAGATTGAGCTACGCGCTGCGAGCCACGCTCGTAGGGCAGCTCGGCCATGCGGGGCCACAGTGGCCTGTCGGGCGTCAGCTTCTCCCAAGTGATGAGGTCTGAGCTAACCAACAGGCCCGATGCCTCGTTGGTGGAAAGGGCGCCAGTGTAGGTCATGTAGTACCGACCGTCATCGTACCTAAACACCATGCCAGTGCCGCACGGCCCGCCGTCCCATGCTCCATCGTCCCCCCGGAGGCGAATCTCGGGCAGATCAGTCCAGTGGAGCCAGTCCGTACTGACCGCGTGGCCCGCGTAGCCCCAGGCTCCTCCCGGCTTGTTCGCCAGGTAGAAGAGGTGGATGTCGCCCGCGTCCGCAATGTAAACCCAGGTGTCCCACAGCTCTAGCAGATCGGGGTCCGGCAGAAAGTTCAAGTTCGAGTTCCTATCTATCGCAGCTGCCTACTTCGACATTTGTCGCCTGGGGTCGAATGTCGAAGGCACCGCCCGCCGGACGCACAGAGGTTCGCGCACCGCAGACTTTCATCCTTCTGTTTTCCGGATTCGTGTGACCTTCCAGAGTATCCTGAGTGTGCGGGCAAGAGGTCTTCGCACCAGATGCCCTCGTGAGAAACAGTTCGCATGCGGATCCGGTCGGTGCGCAGTTGTGTCCATGAGGATGGACACTAGGCCGCAGGCCAGCCAGCCGCGGAATTCATTCCGACGGACTAAAGTCCATCGCTAGGTGGCTAAAGCCCAGTGTCCACCTGCGTGGACACCACATCGGCGGCTTGCGAGATTGTCCAGACCAGTGTGACCGATGGCTGTTTCCTGGCTTCGCAATCGCAAGTGTTACGCTAGGTACTCAGGATCGGCAAGTTCAGCCGTAGCAAGGAAGAAATAATGGACTATCTCAAACTGCTCCGAGAGAGATTTGGATTCTCGGAGTTCCGTCCAGGTCAGGCGGAGACGCTGGCCGCGCTCGAAAATCACAAGGCTGCGCTCGCCGTCTTCCCTACAGGCGCGGGCAAGTCGATCTGCTATCAGCTCCCGGCTCTCGCATACGAGGGAGTCACACTAGTGGTGTCGCCCCTTATTGCGCTGATGAAGGACCAGATCGACTTCCTGCAGCGCCGAGGCGTGGCAGCGGCACGCCTCGATTCGTCGCTCTCCGCCGAGGAGGCGCGCACCGTGCAAGACAGCGCTCGAAACGGCACGCTGAAGCTGCTCTACGTTGCTCCGGAGAGGTTCAACAACGAGCGGTTCCTCGACTTGCTGAAGCACATGCGAATCTCTCTTTTTGCCGTAGACGAGGCGCACTGCATCTCCGAGTGGGGCCACAACTTTCGGCCTGATTACCTGAAGCTCGCCGAAACCGCACGATCAGTTGGGGCGGAGCGCGTCCTTGCTCTAACTGCAACTGCCACTCCCTCGGTGGTTCAAGACATCTGTAAAGCGTTCCAGATTCCGGATACAGGCTCGATTGTGACGGGATTCTACCGGCCAAACCTGAACCTGGTCACAACGCCCGTTACAGAGCGCACGCGCGACCAGAAGCTCGTGGACACGCTCAAGTCGCGCCCGCTGGGTCCAACCATCGTGTACGTAACGCTTCAGCGCACTGCCGAGCGCGTGGCGGGCCTGCTGCAGGCGAACGGATTCCAGGCGGAGGCGTACCATGCAGGAATGAACTCCGATGAGAGGACCGCGGTCCAAGACCGCTGGACCAAGTCGAGCCAGGGCATCGTGGTGGCCACCATCGCATTTGGTATGGGAATAGACAAGGCTGATGTCCGATCGGTGATTCACTTCAACTTGCCCAAGAGCCTGGAAAGCTATAGCCAGGAGATAGGCCGCGCCGGGCGCGACGGCAAGGAGTCTATTGTTGAGATGCTCGCTTGCGCCTCGGATGTGCCGACGCTTGAGAACTTCGCCTACGGAGACACTCCGACAGAGGAATCGCTGCACGCATTGGTCCGCGAGCTTCTAGGGTCAGGCGCAGAACTTACTCTGAACCTCTACGATCTGTCGAGCAAGCATGACGTGCGCCAGCTCGTGCTCCGCACGGCCCTCACCTACCTAGAGCTGGAGGGGGTGCTTCGCCAGGGGACTCCGTTCTATGCGGGCTACACGGTTCGACCGCACGCACCGGTTTCCGCAATGGCTGCGCATTACAGCGGCGAGCCGGCACGGTTCGTTGCCGCGATCTTCGAGGCGGCTCGCAAGGGAACCACACTCTATCACTTCGACCCAGACTTGGTGGCGGAGAGAGTGGGCAGCGAGCGGCGGCGCGTGATACGTGCCCTTGAAGTCCTAGAGCAGAGCGGCTTGGTTAATCTTGAGCCAAGTGACGTGCGGCACCGATTCACTTGCCTGAAGCCGGGAGCCTCCGCAAAGGAGTTGGCCCAGGACCTTGCTCAACGCTTCCTGCGCCGCGAGCAGCAGGAGATTGCCAGACTGCAGCAAGTGGTGGATCTAGTCTCCGCTGCATCGTGCCAAACCAACTCGCTGGTGGGCTACTTTGGAGAAATGCGTGCGAAGCCGTGTGGACATTGCACATTCTGCGAGACGGGTAAGGCTCGGTTATTGAAGCCGGTACAGCAGTCCGGCGCTCTGCCGGATTCGGAATCGGCCAAAGTGCTGCGCGTGCTGTGTCTTGCGCATCCGGAAGCGCTGGGAACTCCAAGGCAGATGGCTCGGTTTCTTTGCGGCCTCACTAGCCCCGCAACCTCCAAAGCGCGGCTCGGGAAGAATGCTCTGTTTGGGAGGTGCGAGACCTCGAGGTTTGCCGATGTCCTGGCTTACACCGAAGCGATGCGCTAGTCGTCGCAAACCTGTTGACGAGAACTAGCCCATGCGATGCGCGGGTCGATCCGCTATTTCCTCGGCCCAGTTTCGGCAAGAAATAGCACGGCGAGTCACGCCCAGAATGCCGCATCGTCTTGAAGTCCAACGCTGTGCGGAGTGACTGCAGCACCCGCTATCGACGAACACTGAGGAGGCAGAAAAATGACACGCAAGATGAGCCTCGCAGCCGTACTCGGGGCTGTATTCACGATTGGGCTGCTCGGAGGCCAACGCCCTGTTTTCGCTGACCACGACTCACCGCGGTATGACAACCGCCGAGACAGTGGCTGGGACCTGCAGGACGCTCGCCGAGATGAACAGAGGATGTGCGAGATTGAGCGAAGATGCAGCGACGCGCGACGGGACCGTGACGGCGATCTGGTCCGGAGACTATTGCGAGAGCTAGATACTCTTCGTCGGCAAGTCGAATGCAGCCGACGAGATAACCGATATCGGCGCGATAGAGACGACGACCGACGACGCGATAATGACAGAGAGCGCAATCGCAAGTCCGACTGGCATCGGGACCGCGGCAGACGGTAACTGCCCTTGCACTTCGCCACAAGCCGTAGGTAGGCACGCCGTACAAACGGCGTGCCTACCCAAGTTCATGCCGAAGGAACGTTACGCAACTCTGCCAATTACTGTTGAACGGACTCTCGAGTCACCAACGCTCCAGAATCTCGGAGCCGTTCATAGGCCTCCCCGGAGTTGGTCACAAGCTCGTAGAGATTGTGGAGCGTTACCCCTTTCAGCGTTCCCGCAGCAAAATAGGTGGCGAGAGGGAACATCCCGGCAAGAAGATTGGAAGCAAGGTGGGCCCTGTCAATCTGAATGCCGTAGAACAGGGCGGCACAAGCAACCACCACCCACGGGAACGAGCCGGAGCAGCTAACGTCCGGACGGCCCGTGAGGAATGCCAGGATGCAAAGTGCAGGAACTATGACGCCTATCGGCCTGCCGGATACCACTGTCTGAAGCCCAAAGAGTACCGATGGAGCGTAGATCAATGTGCTCGCCAATGTAACCTGCACGGTGCCTTTCGTCCCCCACGCGACCTTGGCCGCGCGAAAGACACTCGGCACTCCAAACGCCTTTGGGTCTGCCTTGAGCGCAGACAAGAAGTCCGAGTGACTCAGGGTCAGGTGGGATGAGTTTGGGGACACCATAATGGCTTACTTTGGAGCCGTCAGGCTCTCAAGGAAGGCTAGAACCGTGGCCGATTCCTTGCCTCCCGCCTTGGCGTGCGCGATAAGCGGGATGCCGTGAGGTCCTTTCGAGTCGATGAGCTTGGGGCGGGCAGCGAGAAGCGCCTTCACCGCGTCCAGGTGACCGAGCATGGCCGCAGCAAAGACATCCACGCGCGCGCCTTTCTCAATCAGGTACTCGGCGATGTCTCGCCTGCCCATGTGCGAGGCGCCTCCCATTGCCGACTCCCAGTCTCCTCCGCCCCAGTCCATCGTCGCATTGAGCACGGCGGGATACTTGTCCAGCACTACCTTCACGTTGTCAAGATCGCCATGGGCGAAAATGACGAAGTCCTGCACAAGAATGGTCCCAAGCTGAGGCTTGCGAAACGTCGGCTTGAACTTTGGCGCAGGGTAGTCTCGCTCTGGCTCCTGCGCTTCTGCCGCGACCACAGCACCTGCGGTGATTGCGCCTGCAATCACGGTCCCGCCAAAACCTCGTCTGCTCAATGTGTCAGCCATTTGCATCAGGCCCCCGTTTCTTCGCGCGAGACTTCAGTTCTCGCAGCGCGTCCAGTCGCTCATTCCGGTCTTCTGCGACGAATCGCAGGTACAGCGGTCTCTGCTTCCATTCGAACACCTCAACAGCGCCTCGTGCATTGTAGAGCCAGAGAGCGGCTGCGTGAACTCAACTAGTCCCAATACTGTTCAGTTAAGTGATCGAGGTCGCATCCTTCGACCCTTCGGCAAGCTCAGGGCAGGCAAGCCTCGATACGGCTGAGGCGCGCTCAGGACGAGCGGAATCGGCTAAGCGAACAGTATTACAACTAGCCTGATCTATTCATGAACATGCCACCGCTCCGCCGGCATTCCTCCGAAAGCAGGAGCCCTTTAAGGCGAGACGGGGTTCCCGCTAGGATCGTGCGGGAATGACCGTTTGATAGCTTGTGACCCTTTCCCGTGCAATGTGAATAATGCAGGCTAGAAGATGCCGGGCGGAAGTCCCAAGCCACCCGT
>VFKD01000339.1 GCA_009885735.1 bacterium | reverse complement strand
CGGGGGGTGGTGAGGTAATACCCCATATGGCAACCAATCTCATCGAGTCACAGGTACCCCAGGTCAACGAACAACCTGCCTAGAGTACGTACGCTGGCCGTGCTAATCCCACACACGATCGCCTTAGGAGATGTGAAATGACAGATTTCGACTTGATTGAATTCACAACAGAAGAAGCTGATGTGCTCGCTCTCGGCTGGCTCGAGGCGCTCTTGATGGCCAGAATTCCGGAGTGTCCTGTGGCAGACGATGAGGTAAGGTTCCTGTGTGTGCTCACGCCCAAAGTTGCGGGTGTGCTTCGTGAGCACATCGTGCGGTCGGCGGATGTGCTGGAGGAGTGCATTAGATTCCATGAGCCATACCATGTTCATCCGGACCCTATGCGCGACCCTAATGCCTTGCTTGAACAGATCTATCCGATGCAACAGGACGGTGATGACATCCGTCGACGGCTCCAAAACGCAATAAGTCTGCTCAGAGGCAAGCTGGCTGCACGCCCATAAATAGGTCAGGCGCCGCCCTCTTTGGAAGGTGACGTAAACCTCCGCCCGAATAGATATCTGTCCAGCCGCAGCCGAATTGTCAACTCGGTGAACCCCCACGTCACGAACGCAAGCGCGGCTAGAGTCCAGAAGAATGAGCCCGGCAGCCAGTCTAGCACCCGTGTGATGGTCGGACCGCTCAGCAGATAGAGCAGAAGTGGGTGCACGAGGAAGATTGGCAGGGACCAGTCCCCAATCCGCGCCAGAGCGGTTCCCAGCTTCCCTCCCAATGCGAGCCGACGCGACCAGACCAGCAGTACGAGCGCCGCGCCCATTGCATAGACGGCAATTCCGGAGTTGTAGGCCAAGCTGGATACTCGAAGGCCCAGAATAATTCGAACCGCGAGAGTGAAGTAAACAGCCAGTCCCAGCGCGGTGAACAAACAGATCGCACTTCGCCACCTCTGCCAGACTGCCGGCCATTCGCTCCAATGCAGGCCCACCCAAGTGCCCAGGTATACGGGCAGGACATACCACAGGAGTGTGGACGCGGGCTCATTGAACCCGAACACGGGCCGCATGACCGCGGCGAAGAGCCAGAAGCCGCCCAACTGGAGGACGGCGGCAACAGCGGCGGCCCCCGCAAACGACTGATTTGCGCGACGCACCAGGATGAAGAGAACTGGAAACACAACGGCAAATTGAAGCAGGACCGACATGAAATAGAGATGGTAATACGACTTTCCCACCAGCAGGTTTCTGGCCCACTCCTTGCCGCTTGCTATGAGCGCCGGAAGCTCTACGGTGGCGCCCCACGGAAGCGAAACCGGTGTGACAGCAACGTCGTCGCCAATTCTAACCATCAGTATGCGAAAGGCGATATAGATGAGCGACCAAACGAGATACGGAGCGAGAGTGCGCGAAACTCTCCGCTTGTAGTAGCGGCCCCAGTCGGGCTTGGGCTTGGATGCCATGCTGCGAGCGAGAAGCACGGCGGAGGCGAAAAGGAAGGTAGGAACCGCGAAGTGCAGCAGGCGATTCAGAACGGTCATCACCCACCAGTCGGCAGAGTCCAGCGCAGCATATTTTCTGGCGGAGTGAGACAGGACGTGGTGAACCACCACCTCCGAGATGCCGATGCCCTTCAGGATATCAAACGTAGAGTCCCGTCTTGACGTCTGCGCACCTTCAGGCGTCAAGTTCCAATTCGAGCGAGGGATTCGTATCTCGCGAGAGCCGCCCTGTATTCCTCCACGGCAGCCTCAGGAAGCAGCTCTTGGCTCCGGGCAATCTCGTCCCGCACGCGCTGAGCGAGGTACTCCATCTCAACTTTGCGGGGAATGTACGGCTTGCCGGGAACCGTGATGTAGACCGGCGCCGTGTGGGCATATCTGAAGCGAGCTTCGCCGAACCTCTCGTAGCAGCGAACTGCCACCCATCCGGACGTGGCGACGGAAACTCGTTCATCGAAGCGGCAGAGATGCGTGCTGGCTTCGGCGAGCAGGTTTTCCGGCTTTGCTCCCGCCGCCACTTGTCCGTTTAGCAGCACTTCGATGCGGTCGATGGCGCCGATGCTATGCACCGAGCCCTGAAATCGAACACTCCCACCTTCCGGACCAAGCGTGATCTCATACCCCGGGTACTTTTCGTCAACGGTGGCAAGCAGCATCGGACCGGTGGTGACGAAGCTGCTGCGCGCGTTCAGGCCGTTGAGCCACCTCTCGTAGGTGAACTTCTCCGTGATGTGGACATAGACCCTGCCGAACCCGAGCGGAACGGGGTGTACGCCGTTCGCAGTACCTGCCGTGGGCCGGGGCCGCAGTCCCGCGTTCAGAAGCGCGTAGTAGTTCTGCAGTGTGTAGTCGATCCAGCCGTTCTCGGTCCAGCCGTTGGCGTCGCGCTCGATGTTCATGTACGGCGCAGCGGGCATGCCCCAGTTCTTGACTCCAAACTCCGTTCGCCACATGTGGTTGTTCGAGAGTTCGTAGAGGTCCACGTCTGTCGTGGAGGCAACCGCCATCGACCACTCCCAGTTGTGCTTATCCAGCTCCAGCAGCGCCCCCTGCTTCCTCGCCTCGGCAGCGACCGGTCCCACCGGAGGCGCAGCGGTCGTCATCGGCGCCTTCTGATTGATCACCATGATCGCCCCGAGGGTATGGCGCTTCTCGCCCACCGAGAAGATCTCATACTCGGTGTTGAGCGGCCAGAAAACGTGGGTTGGATCGACATAGATAGGCTTGACGGGCTCTAGCTGCTTCGGATAGACGCTGCTCGGCGCCACGCCTGCCTGCTTGACCCAGTGGACCATGGGGAAGCCGACATTGAGGTCCTCCGCATCGATGAGAACCGGCATTTCGTAGGTGGAGCGGTGGCAATGCGTGTCGCCCGAGTACCAACCCTTCGCAGCCATATCGATCCATCTTCGCAGCTCGGTGCGAACACGCGGTGTCTGCGGACCCACGCGAATCTGCTGAATCGAGGGCAGATACTCCTTGCCGCGTTCAACGGCCAGGATGTAGGCGCCCTCGGCCAGGTCGATCTCCCACGGGTGCGCCGAGAGAATAGTATGCATCTCGACAGACGCAAGGTTCGAGGCAAACTGCTTCTTGTAGGGCAGCGCGGTTCCACCGTCGGTTGCCGCGCGGGGGAAGTGCCACGTGCCGTCTGCGCCCTGCAGGTAGAGTCGGGACGCGATCGGTCGGCCTGTGGAGGCGTCTAGGACGATTCCGGTAAGGCGGTGAAGTCGCTGTGTTTTTGCCATTGATGACGTACCCCGTTCGTCCTACGTGCGCACCCGCTCATCCTGAGCCCGGCTCAGCCGTATCGAGCCGGACTCGAAGGACCGTTCCGAACCGCAGTCGAAGGATGGGGAGTGTGAATGCGCGCCCTTCGACTGCTCGACGGAACGGCTGTCGAGCGCTCAGGGCGAGCGGTTCTATGCGAATTGCGAGAGCTCCTAATTCTGGACCGCGTCCGCTCGTCCTGAGCCTGCGAACCCGAGCATCCTGAGCGCGGCACAGCTGTATCGTGCCGCAATCGAAGGACCGTATCGTGGCAGTATCGAAGGACCGCTATTCACGCAACTCTACTTCTCGAACCGGTTGATCTGTCCAGGGTGGCCGAAAGCGCCCTTCTGGCCGAAGGCGACCACCCGAATCTTTACGTTCGGCAGGCCGTCCAGCCGTATCGTACCGCCGTTCTGACCGGAGAGCCGGGAGACCTCCGTGATCTGTGTGTCGCCCTTAGCTTTCGGATGAATGGTCCCGATGAGCCTGCCGCCGTCCATGTGGCGCAGGCCGTTCGACACTCGGAAGAGAGCCCAGTTCCACTTGCCGTTATTCGCGGAGGCGGGAATCTCGCCGCCGTCCATTGCGATAGGCTCGGGCAGAGTGCCGGTGAGGAAGTTGAAGTAGCGCGGCGCGCCCTTCTCGTCGAGGATCTTGTCGTCTCCCCAGAACTGGATGAGGACATCCACGCTGTGTTCGTTCGCCCAGGTCGCGTAGGCGTCGTCCGCCGTGTTGAACTTGAACATAGCGATGCGCACGCAATCCTTGCCGCCTGCGGTCGTCTTCTCGGTGGCGTGGTCACCTCCGGTGAGGAACTTGAGGTTCGGAGCCCAGGTGCCGGAGGGCGGCTGCAGCGCACCGTCGGTGCTGATGTAGTGGACCGTCTTCATGGCATCGATCGTTGGCGGCCACTTCTCTGGGTCGAACGGTCCGCGCTGGCCGCGCTGCGAGAAGCCGAAGGTTACGGCTGCTGCAGCTAGCACCGCAACAGGAACAACAAGCTGACGACGCATGGAGGCACCTCGGTGTGGGAGTTGACTCTCCTATTCGACAGTAAGCTGGAGAAACCTGTAGGCCGGAGTGAACGTTTGGCTAAGCCAGCGGGGACGGCAGAATGGGAAAGGCAGGGTTTCTGGGGGTTGTGGAGAACCACCAAGACATTGGCCCATAATAGAGGGGCCGGGTCAGCTTCGTCTTGCCCGCCTAATGAAGAAGGATATGTGATGCTGATTGAGCGCCTGAAAGTAAGCGGGCTCTTGTCGTTCGGACCCACCGGGATCGACCTTCCAATGGAGGGTCTGAATGTCCTAATAGGTCCCAACGGCTCCGGTAAATCGAACTTCCTCGAAGTCCTTGCCCTGCTCAAGGCCGCGCCAGTGTACCTTCCCCGGCCCGTCATGGAAGCGGGAGGCATCGGCGAGTGGCTCTGGAAGGGTGCAACAACTCACAGGTCTGCCCGGATCGAAGCCGTGCTCAAGTACCCGCATGGTTCTACGTCTTTGACGCACGTTCTTGAGTTTATTGAGAACGGACAGCGGTTTGAAGTCACTGAAGAGCGGGTCGTGAACATACAGACTGAGCAAGCCATGGAAGATGCGGACGTCCATTACCGATTCGAGAAGGGCCACGCGGTACTTCGGGAAGGTGGCGGCGAGAATAGGGACTTGCCCCGCGAGTATATCAGTCCGGATCATTCCATCTTGTCACAAGTGCGTGATCCTCAGCGATATCCGGCCCTAGAATGGCTGAATGAGCAATACGGTAATATCTCCGTGTATCGCAACTGGTGCTTTGGTCCAAAGGCCGCTCTTCGCCGTGACCTGAGCGCAAGTGCGCGAAGCGATTGGTTGGTGGATGGAGGGGAGAATCTCGCGGGCGTCGTGCTTGAACTCTTCCGTCACCGTAAACCCGATTTCATGGATGGTGTCAAGCTCCTCTACCAAGGCATAGAGGACATTACGTTTGGCATGGGTGGTGGAAATGTCAGGATGTTCGTCACAGAGTCAGGTGGACGGGAGATTCCTGCCACCATGCTGTCGGATGGCACCCTGAGATACCTCAGCTTGCTCGCGATCCTGCTGCATCCTGCCCCTCCTTCCCTCATCGCCATTGATGAACCTGAACTCGGGCTCCATCCCGACATCGTGCCACACATTGCTGAGTTGCTTGTGCAAGCATCGGCGCGCACACAACTCGTGGTCACCACGCACTCTCGCATGCTTGTAGATGCACTGACGGATCACCCGTCTTCTATCATTGCGTGTTCGCAAGAGAACGGCGAATCTCGGTTCGAGCGCCTGGACACCAACTCGCTCAAACCTTGGCTGGACAAGTATTCCCTCGGTCAACTGTGGAGTATGGGAGAGATTGGAGCGAATCGCTGGTGACCGCGAAGATATACATCGAAGGTGGCGGCGAGGGCGAGTTTCTGGACACGCTGTTCCGCCAAGCCTGGACAAGATTCTTCAACGAAGCTGGACTGTCCGGCAGGATGCCGCGAGTAGTGCGCGGGCAGGGACGCAACAATACGTTCGATGCATTCCGATTGGCGGTGGCGAATCCGAAGAAGGACGAGCTGCCTTTACTTCTGGTGGACAGCGAGGACGCAGTTGCGACCGGGCACTCCGTGTGGACGCATCTCAAGGTCCGAGATGGCTGGGATCGACCATTACCGGCCAGCGACGACCAGGCGTTCCTCATGGTTCAGGTGATGGAGACGTGGTTCTTGGCGGATCGTGACGCAGTGGTTCGGTTCTTCGGCCCAAAGTTTATAGGACGGCACATTCACTCATGGCCGAACCTAGAGGCAGTCCCGAAGAAGACAATTCTAGGCGCACTCGAGCTCGCGACTGCGGGTTGCACTAAGCCATATGACACGAATAACAAGGGCAGAGTCTCGTTCGAGCTCTTGCGAAAACTCGACCCGAGCAAGGTAGAGGCAAGCTGCCCAAGCGCCAGGGCGCTGCTGGATCGCCTCCGCTCGCTCTAGCCCCCTCTCGCAACCTCACTCACAAACCCATCAATCCCCTCCAGCGCCCGCACACCCTTCAGCCGTGCCTTCTCGCGCTTGTCGCGCACTGGGGTCTCTAGCTCGGGCACGATGCCGAAGTTTGAGTTCATCGGAGCGAAGCGCTTCGGCTCCGTCTCCACCAGGTAGGCGCAGAGCGAGCCGAGAACGGTCTCGCGCGGCGGAGTCAGCGTGGGCTTGCCCAGTGCAGTTCGTGCCGCATTGATGCCCGCAAGAATGCCGATTGCCGCCGACTCCAGGTATCCCTCCACCCCGGTAATCTGCCCTGCAAGGAACAGTCCTGGATGCTCGCGCAGCTCGGCCGTGGCATTCAAGACGCGCGGAGAGCAGACATAGAGGTTCTTGTGCATCACTCCGAGGCGAACAAACTCGGCACTCGCCAGCCCCGGGATCATCCGGAAGATGCGGCGCTGCTCGGGCCACTTCAGGCGGCTTTGGAACCCGACCATTCCCCAGAGGGTTCCCTCGCGGTTGTCCTGGCGGAGTTGGACCACCGCATAGGGCCAACGCCCCGTCCGTGGGTCCGTAAGCCCGATGGGCTTCATAGGACCGTAGGCGAGCGTCCTGGGGCCTCTGCGTGCCATCTCCTCAATGGGCAGGCACATCTCGAAGTAGGCTGCGGTCTTGTCGTCCGGGTTGTGCGGGTCGGCCGCCTCCGCGCCGACCAGCTCGGTCCAGAACGCCATGTACTCCTCGTGGTTCATCGGGCAGTTGAGGTAGTCGTCGTTTGCAGGCTCGGTCTCTGGTGTCCCTCTCGTCCCTTTGGTCCCACCGCTTCCGTCTGCCCCCTTCCCATGCCGTGAGGCCCTGAAGACCAGCGAGAGGTCGAGGCTCTCGAGCGTCACCGTGGGCGCGACCGCGTCGTAGAAGTAGAGCGACTCCGCTCCGGTGAGGGTCTGAAGCTGGGTCGCAAGGCTCTCGGTGGTGAGCGGACCTGTGGCAATGACGAGCGGCCTCGCCGTGGGAAGTTCGGTGACCTCGCGGCGATGGATCGTGATGAGGGGATGCGACTCGACGGCTTCGGTGACGTCGCGTGCGAAGCGCACGCGGTCGACCGCCAGCGCCTCGCCGGCCGGCACGGAGCACGTCGCCGCGATGGGGAGAACGAGCGATCCGAGCCGCCTCATCTCCTCCTTCAGCACGCCGCTCGCGTTGGTGAGGAGGTTCGACTTGAAGGAGTTCGAGCAGACCAGTTCTGCCAGGTCGCCGGTCTGGTGAACGCTCGTCTGCCGCTCGGGACGCATCTCAAACAGGTCGACGCGAACGCCGTGCTCAGCCGCGGCCCACGCCGCTTCAACCCCGGCGAACCCTCCACCTATCACCGTAACGGAAGGGGTTATTCCACTTTCCATGCTGACTAGCCTACTCCGTTCGCCCTGAGCGCGCCTCAGCCGTTTCGAGGCGCAGTCGAAGGGTGCGTTGGCCCTGCCCGCATCGTCCCTTGAGTCCCTGGCGTCCCTTTTGTCACTGCCTGTCCTATGTCACGCCGCCGCAGACGACGATCCCGCGCTCTCCGAATGGTCGCAGTCCGGATTCGAGCACTTGATCTTGCCGGTCGGCTTGCCCCTGAAGCTGGCTTCGCCTAGCGGCCATTCGCACTGCGGACAGGCTCTGCCGTTCAGCTTGTTCCAGGACTTGAAGTCGCATCCAGGCTCGTTTGAGCAGAGGAAGACCGTCCCAAATCGGGTCGGCTTGCCGATGATCTCGCCGCCATCCTTCGGGCACTTGATGCCCACGGGCGCAGCCTGCGGCCGCTCGCGCTCCTCGCCGGGAATCTGCACGATGGTCTTGCACTTCGGATACCCGCTGCAACCCAGGAATTTCCCCAGCCGGCCCTCGCGCTCAACCAGCGGCTTGCTGCATTTCGGGCACTTCTGGTCGCTCATCACCGGCTGGGGGCGCTCCTCCGCCGGAGCGGGGGTGCCGTCCTCGTTCACGTTCAGAATGGTCTTGCACTTCGGGTAGCCGCTGCAGCCCAGGAACGGGCCCCGCGCGCTTTGGCGCAGCATCATGGGCTTGCCGCAATTCGGGCACTCGTGCTCAGTGGCCACCTGCTCCGGCTTCAGCCGCTCCATCTGCTCGTGCGCAAGGGTGACGGCCGCTTCGAAGGGACCGTAGAAGTTCCGAATCAGGGTCAGCTTGTCGAGCTTGCCCTCCGCGACCTCATCGAGCTGGGTCTCCATTCCTGCGGTGAATCCGATGTCCATAATGTCGTTGAAGTGCTTGACGAGCTGATCTGTCACCGTGAATCCAAGCTCGGTGGGGTGGAACCGTTTCTCCATCAGCTTCACATACTCGCGCTCCTGAATGACGGAGATGATGCT